>DBOT01000021.1 GCA_002299975.1 Lactobacillaceae bacterium UBA639 | reverse complement strand
ATTTCTTGCAATCTGCCTTATAATAAAGATAAATTAACAAATTTTCAGGTGAAATTAACGAGATGAAAAAATACACAAAGCCCCTCCTTGGAATTGGCTGCTGGATAGTCTTTACTATCTTTCTTAAAGGTTTTCAAGATAATGCCAGCTGGATCCATCAATTAGACCGTTGGGGCTATCAAATTCTACAGCCCACCACAGCCATCCGGACACAAATATTTACAATAATTACCCACCTCGGTGACCCAATGGTCCTCTTACCGTTGTCCCTACTCGTCTTAGCGATTTACTGGTGGCGTCACCGTCTCGCCCGCGGGTTACGTTTTGCCGGTTTACAAATTGTTGGATATCTCCTAGTGATTATCGTCAAGTACAGTATTCAACGCCCCCGTCCCGACCATAAGCTGATCCCCGCGCACGGCTTTAGTTTTCCCAGTGGGCACACCTTTGCAACAACGGTCTTTGTCCTTGAGATCATGGCATTGCTCTGGCCCTATCTTAAAAAACACTGGCAACAAATTATTGCAGCGATCATCGCTGGCGCTTGGATCATACTGGTAATGGCTTCCCGTGTCTACCTCCGTAACCACTTCACCAGCGATGTCTTAGCGGGGCTGTGTTTAGCCAGCGGATGGTGGCTTCTGGCAACCACCGCCTTACAAGCGTTCATTCATCGCAGGAAAATTGGTAGTTGAAAACGTTTGACAGGCCAGTATAATTAGTACTGAGAATAAAATTGGAGGAATTGGCATGAAAAGCCGATTTAAGATTGGAATACTTTTAACTATTGGAATTACCCTATTGGCGGGGCTCATCCTAACTACTCCCGTCTCTGCTGATCGTGTTACCACGGCAACTGACAGCAGTCAAAGCACTAAGATCGTTACACCAAGTGATGATAGTCATGCGGACAGTAGCTCAGCAAATGCAGCAGACAAATCTTCTTCTACAGACACCGATACTAAGAATAGTAAGGTTAATCAAAATTCAACAAGCGCTGGTCAAACCACTACTAATAACACAAATAGTACAGCCGCTACCACTGATAGCACTAACTCAAGTAGCACTACACCATCTAATAATGATAAACAAGCCACAGCAACTGTAGCCGTCTCGGTTGCCAGCAACCAGCAGTCAACTGACCAAACCACAACACCCCAAAACAATAATGTTGCGAAAGCTAAGGGGACAAAGAAAATTACCCTTACCACACCTAATAGTGCTAAACGGATTACTGCTCAAAATCTCAACCAAAAGATTGCCCTAATTCCACAAGTAAGTAAAAAGGCTTTGGCGATGACCGGTGGGGTTGCCTCATTGGTCTGGGTACCAACAATCGTCGTCATCTTTAACACTCTTGTCTAGGATCACTAATGATATTGTGACCCGCCTTTTTATTTTAAAAACAAAGCAGCCAGTAGAAAGTCCGGACTTTCTACTGACTACTCCGTGTAAGTAGGTAGGCAATCACTACCTGTTTTGTATTGTAACAGTCATTTTTTACTTAGGCAATAGGATAATGCACAAGTAATCGTTAAATTATTCCATTATACGATAACTATACCTTAATTGGATAATTAAGCGAAATCATCCAGAACATTATTGCTAATTGTGACAAAGAACATTAAAGTAGTTGATATGACTATTATCGAAGGAGTTATTTATCATGGAACAAATTTTTCTCACCGTCCTGACGATTATCTTTATCGTAGAAAGTTTCTTTGAAATCCGCTACTTTGCCCAGATCAGAAATGTTTTTGTTAATTCTGGTCGGGTCACGCCTACCAAGCGCGTTCAGCGAATTATCAAGATCGAGAATATGTGGAGCTGGATCTCCTGGATCTTCCTGTTCTTGCTATTCATTCTTCCTGATGTCTACACGATGCTGGTAATTTGTGTAATTACCCTGATCGAAACTTGGGTAGTCTACGAACTCTATAACGCTCGTGATTACGTTCAAAAAATTAACAAATAAGATGAAAAGGACCAGTCAAAGATGACTGGCTTTTTTTATACAGGAAAATTAGTTTGACAGCTAACAATTATCTGAATATAATGCATACCGAATGATCTTTGAAAAGGAGTAATGAAATGACTAATCAAATGATTAACATTGGCCGACTGATTAAACGTGCAGATGTCAGTCTCACCCGGCAGATGAATGACTTTGCCCGGCAGAATGGTCTGACTGGCAATCAGATGAACATTATCGATTACCTAAGTCGCCAAGAAGCCATGGCTGCCGACCAGAAAGCGATTGAAAATGAATTTAACATTCGCCGTTCAACCACCACGATTATCCTCCAGCGAATGGAAAAGCGTTCCTTGATCCAGCGCATTATCGATCCTCACGACCGGCGCAGGCGACAGGTCCAGCTGACAAGCAACGCCCGTCAGCTAGTCCCAATCGTCCACAACTATATTAGTGATCAGGAAAAGCGATTAACCGATCGATTCTCAACGGACGAACTTACAACGGTTGCACGAGTACTGCAATACATTGAGGAGGCTGACTAAACATGACAGATAATAGTGTTAAGATCCCGCCTAAGGTCATCGCTGCAGTTATTGCTACCGGACTATTGTCGTTTTGTGGGGTGATTGTCGAAACCGCCATGAACGTCTCCTTCCCCAAATTAATGACTGAGTTCAGTGTGACGACCAACGTGGTCCAATGGATGACCTCGATCTATTTGCTGGTTGTAGCAATTATTGTTCCTTTGTCGGCGCTTTTGAAACGATCTTTTCGGACTAAGCCCCTTTTCCTAACCGCCGTTACTTTCTTCATTTTAGGGGTTATTATCGATGCCCTTGCCCCCACCTTCCCGATTCTGTTGACTGGACGATTGATCCAGGGACTGGGAACTGGAATTTCGTTGCCGCTAATGTTTAACATCATTATGGAGCAAGTTCCCCGGCAACGAATCGGTCTGATGATGGGCTTTGGAAACCTGATCACGGGAATTGCCCCCGCGGTCGGTCCAACCTTCGGGGGGATTATCGTCTCCAGTCTGGGCTGGCGCTGGATCTTTTACATTCTCCTTCCCTTCTTATTGGTATCATTGTTACTTGGCATGTGGGGAATTCAGCAAAAAGCAGCTCCGGTTCGTCAGCACTTCGATATTCTAAGTTGTCTGCTAATTGCCGTGATGTTCACTGGCCTGGTTGTCGGCTTCAGTAACCTGGCAACATTGCCATTACAAAGCTGGTCAGTCGGTGGCGCAATTCTAATTGGGTTAATTGCCATGGGCCTGCTGAGTTGGCGCTCGCTTAACATTGCCACCCCGATCTTGGATTTCCGGCTCTTTGGTAACCACCGTTTTGCTGGTCACGTGCTGATCTTCTTCCTCACCCAGATGTGCTCTCTCGGTTTCGCTTTCCTGCTTCCTAATTACATTCAATTAGTTAATCACAACACCGCCCTGCTCGCGGGACTAGTTGTGATGCCAGCGGGTTTCTGTGGTGCCCTGTTTGCACCCATCGGCGGTCGGCTGCTCGATCAGTATGGTCCGAAAAGGCCGGTACTAAGTGGCAGCATTCTCATGACGGTCTCCATTCTGATCTTTACGCTTTTCTCCCCTGCCATGAGCAACCTAGCCATTGCGCTCGTCTATATTCTTTACATGAGTGGCATGGGATCATTGATGGGTACCGTGATGACCAGTGCCTTGGGCAGCCTTCCGCAGAATAAACAAACTCAAGGGAACGCTATTCTTAACACCTTGCAACAATTTGCCGGTTCAATGGGAACTTCATTAGTCGCAATGATTGTTGCGAAGAGCCAGGTCGGGGTTGGAAAGACTGCCGCCGCAACCGCACTCGGGACGCAGCATGCATTTATTTTGATGCTAGTCTTCGTAGTGATGATTGTGATTGCAGTATTGCGGTTTGTCCCGCAGCGTCTGAAATGATTTTTGAGGATTCCTTTTTAGGAGTTCTTTTTTGTTTTGACTTTAGTTAAAGTAAATTTCAACTAAAATGTACAAAATTAATTAAAAAGCCGTCTGGCAAGAAAATTGCTCACCAAACGACTTTAATCACATTCACTTTAGCTAAACAGGTAGGCTAACCAGCCGTGCCATATTCGTGACCGCTTCTTATCCGTTTTCGTTGCTGATTTAATCTCCAATAAATTTGTATCAAGGTGGCGTGCGATATTCATTCTATCAACCCCTTAATTAGCAAGGTAGCCCAGTGGCTTATCAACGTTAACCTTCGTTCCCTGGTACTTCTTCTTGATCCATTGCTGAATCTGTTGGTTGTGGTAAAGGGTTACCAACTTCTGGTAATTCTTGTTGTGCCGGTTCTTTTTGGCCGTGGCGATGACATTGATGTTGTTCTTCGTACTCTGGTCAACCTTTTCATGATAGATCGAGTCTTTAAGTACGTTTAAGTGACCAGTCAGGGCGATTGTGTTCCCAATCAGAACCAGATCAGTGGATTTCAGCACCCGGGGACCAGTTGTATCGTCGATTTCCTTGAACTTCAGATTCTTTGGATTAGAGGCAATCCCTTCCGTCCCGGTCGTTGGGCCAAAGTTCTTCTTCAGCGTGATCAGACCAGCACTCTTCAGGAGGAGCAGACCCCGGGCAGTGTTAGCCGGGTTGTTGGCGATGGCAACTGTGGCCCCGTCAGGCACCTGACTCAGGCGATGGTAGCGATCTGAGTAGATCCCCATGGGTTCCAGGTAGGTAGTTCCTAAAGCAGCCAGTGGTGCCTTTTTATTTTCCTTATTATAGGTCTGCAAGTAAGACCAAGATTGGAAGGCATTGACATCGATCTCACCGTTAGCAGTGGCCTTGTTCAAGGCAACCGGGTCGGTAAAGCTCTTCACCCGAATCTTCAGCCCCGCCTTCTTGGCCTGGTCTGACTTGGCTATGTACTGCCAAATCTGCACATCGGGACCGATTGTTCCTAAGGTGATAGTCCTTCTTCCCAGTGGTCCCCCGTTGGCGGCACTACTTAGGCCAAGCCCAGCGGCGATCACGATAATAATCCCGATCACCCACCACCAGATTGTGCGTCGCTTTCTTGATTTACGCATTGAAACCCGCTCCTCTCTTATGCCTTTCTGCTTAGTCAACCACATGCCGTTCAAATGGCTTGTCTGAAATCCCTTCGCTGAGGATCTTCTTAGACCATTCCTTAGCAGAGAAGAGGGAGTGGTCCCGGTAGTTCCCGCAGGACTCGATTGTCGTCCCCTGAACGTCCTCCCACTTGGTCTTGTAGGCAATCTCTTCCAAAGAGGACTTGAGAGCTTTGGCAACTTCAGTGGTCGAATGCTCACCCCAGGTGATTAGGTGAAAACCGGTCCGGCAGCCAAATGGGGAACAATCAATCAC
>DBOT01000134.1:7479-14633 GCA_002299975.1 Lactobacillaceae bacterium UBA639 | reverse complement strand
ACTTCATTCTATAATCCACCCGATTACTTATGATCCAACAAACTATGTTGATTCTAATGGTAAATATGCTAACTATAAATGGACTACTAATCCAGCTAAACAAGTATTAGTATTCAATTTTGCGCGGACATTACCATATGCTCATTCTAATGGAGGAGACTATATTGATAGTTGGATTGGCGATATTCCAGCTGATGTTGGTGCAATTCAACTAAATGGTAAGAATTTACCATTTAAGAGGGAAAATTCTGAACCAGGAATTGAAATAAATTGGTATTTGAATCAGAATATTCAACAGGCAACACTAAAGATCGTTGATGAAACAAATAATGATCAACCATTAGCAAATGATAATGCTAGTGGTGGCTCAAATACCACAATTAGTTTTGCTAACGGGAAGTCTGATGTTCAAAGATTCTTGGACGAAGGTTACGTATTTGACCATGCTCAAAATGATGCTAATAAGACGATGGTTGATGGCAATGGCAATCTAATTACCGATTATGATAGTCTTCAGTTTGGTAAGTATGATAATGAAGATTCTACCAATCAAACCTTCACTATCTATCTGCGTCATGGTGTTACCGCACAAAATCAAACAAGAACGGCTAGTCGGACTATTCACTATGTTTTGGATGATGGTAAGGGTGAACCTGACGCTAACAAGCCAGTAATGCAAAAAGATGGTCAGAACATTAAAGATAACGTACAGTCAATCACTTATACTAGAACTGTATATATTGATAGGGTAACTGGTAAAGTAGTTAATGTTAAGTATGTTGATAATGCTGGCCAGCCTGCTAACCCAAAGACTGGTAATGGTCACTGGGTAGTTGATGCAACTAACACCTCTGAAGCAAAGTGGAATGCAAGTGGTACTAAATTTACTGAGGTCAATTCACTAGAGGTAAAGGGTTATACTGTAAATCCAACCAGTGTTAGCGAAGAGCAGGTTACAATGCCTAGTGACGGTAATTCCACTGAAGTTGTTTATGTTGTTTATAAGCAAACTCCAGCTACCTACACTACAACCCGTGAGAACAAGCAGGTTACGCGGACTATCAATTACTTAGATAGCCAAACTGGTAAAGAAGTGAAGAATACTCCAGCTGTTTCTCAGAAAGCAACCCTTTACCGTTACCAAATTAAAGACGAAAAGGGCAACGTTATTGGTTATGGAACACTAAGCCAAGATGGTCACACTTATCAATTAAGTGATGCATGGACTTTGGACCAGAATGGTTGGAAGAGTCAAACCTCACCTGATCTTACCGCACTTGGTTACAAGAAGACACCACACTTTATCGATGGTAAGGATGCATCAGTTGTTGAAGCGGCACAGCCAAATTTGGTTAACCCATCCGATGAGATCGTTAACGTTTACTATGACCACGACACTACTCCAGCTAAACCAACACCAGATAAGCCGGACCACGGTATTACCTGGCAGGATGTTAACCGGACGATTACCCGGTATATCAAATATCAAGATACACAAGGCAAGCCAGTCAATGGTGCTCCTGATGGCAAGAGTAGTACTTATACTCAGAAAGCAAACTTTACCCGGACTGCAATTGTAGATAAGGTAACGAATAAACTGTTAGGCTATGACATTAATAACGATGGGGTTGTTGATGTTACCCCAGATGCTGGTGATTATGCATGGCAACCGGCAAATAGCCAGTTTGATGCAGTTAAGTCACAGGATCCAAGCAACGTTGGCTACGACACCGTTAATATTGATGAAGTACCATCAATTACTGTATCTTATAACACTCAACTAAAGCCAATCATTGTTATCTATGGTCAAAACGGTGCCTTCACGGTTCAATACATTGATGAAGACGATAACGATGCTGTTTTGCACGAAGATGACTTAGCCGGTAAGTATGGTGACACTGTTAACTACACTACTAAAGATCAGATCAAAGAGTTAGAAGATGATGGGTATGTTCTGGATAAGGATGGATACACCCCACAGACGACCATCAATGAAAACAATAAGGGCAAGATCTATAAGGTAACCTTCCATCATGGAACGAAGAATGGCCAAGTTGAGACGCTGATTCCAACGGAAACGATTCACTTCCAATACAGTGATGGTACCCAAGCTGCTCCTGATGTTAAGGGTAATGCTGGTGACTTCAAGTTCACGCGGACATCAATTGTTGATGCTGTTGATGGTCATATTATTAAATCAGGTGATTGGAATGCCAAGAGTTACCAATTTAAGGATGGCCAAAACAATGTCAAGGTAATTAAGGGCTATGTTGCTAATACCACTACCTATGGTAATAAGATCGCAACGCCAACTGACCTGAACGTCGAAGACACGATTATCTATCGGCCAATTAGTCAGATCATTACTGTGGATGAGAATGGGAACCCAATTCCAGGCACCACCCCAGTTGACTATGTAAACGATCCGAACGACCCAACTAAGGTTCAACCAAACGAAGACAGTCCAAAGGTACCAGGTGGCTGGACGATTTCACCAAAGCAACCTGATGGTGTAACGCCTAACTCAACCACTAATACTGCGAAGGTAACCCCAGTTGACCCAACTAAGCCGACAAAGGTTGTTTACACCCCAGTTGAACGTGGAACGGTTACGGTAATCTTCCATGATACAACGACTAATGAAGATATTCCGGGTTACGGTCCTAAGACACCATTGACTGGTGTGAAGGACAGTAATGTAACTGGTTATAGCCTTGACAGTGACATTCAAGCTCTGGAGAAACTTGGTTACGTTCGTGATACAGTAGCTCCAGTACCAACCGGTGACCTAACAGCGATGCCAGCTAAGTACACGGATGGTCTGCAAACAGTTTATATTAACTTGAAGCATGGTACTGAGAACGTTACGCCAGACAATCCTGATCCAGAGCGTGGTTACACCCGGGATAGCCTGATTAAGCAAGGGACTCAGAAAGTAATCTACGTTGGTGCCGGTGACCAGACACCTGCTCCAAGCACTACGAACATTGAGTTCGATCACAGTCTCGTGATTGATACTGTTACGGGCAAGGTAATCACGGATAACGGCTGGACACCAACTAGTCAGACTTACAAGGTTATTGACACACCTACAGTTACTGGCTACACCCCTGATCAAAAGAGTGCCGGTGGTGAAACGGTTACGTTTGATCCAAAGACTGGTAATGGTGACATTAACAAGACTTATGTGGTTACCTACACGAAGAACCCAGCCCCAGTTAATGATCAGACGGCGATTGTTAACTACGTTGATTCCGATGAACATGATGCCTTAATAGCTACTTCTGGTAACCTCACTGGTAAGCCAGGCACGAAGATTAACTATTCAACTGCTCAGACGATTCAGAATCTTGAGAAGAAGGGGTATGCTCTGGTTAGCGATGGCTTCCCAGCTGGTGCTACCTATGACCACGACGACAGTACTACTCAGACTTATATCGTGGTTCTGAAGCACACCACCACGACGGTTACGCCTGATAAGCCAGGGACCCCAGGTCAGCCAGTGGATCCAAATAATCCAGATGGGCCAAAGTACCCAACTGGAACTGACATTACTGATCTGGAGCGGACTGGTACCCAGACGATCCACTACGTTGGTGCTGGTGATAAGACTCCTGCTGATAATAAGCAGAGTTTCGACTTCACCAAGACGATCACTTTCGATAACGTCACCGGAAAGATCATTAGTGACTCTGGCTGGAACGTATCGAGTCATACCTTTGGCAGAGTCGACACGCCAGTTGTTCAAGGCTACCATGCTGATAAGGCTAGTGCCGGTGAAACGACGATCACACCAACTGACCTGAATAAGGAAGTCACAGTTACCTATGCTCCTAACGGGAAGATTATTCCTGTTGATCCAAACGGTAAGCCAATTCCGGATGTTCCAACACCACAATACCCAACTGATCCAACTGACCCAACGAAGGTAACACCGGATGAACCAGTACCAACCGTTCCAGGTCGGACTCCTGATCAAACGACAGTTACACCGAAGGATCCAGGCAAGGATACCGACGTAATCTATCGGGTACCAACCAAGGATGAAGGGGTAGTCAATGTTATCGTGCAGGATACAACTACTGGCCGGAACCTTCCTAACTATGGTTGGACTAGTGGTACCCATGATGTCGGCACTAAGGTCGACTTCAACAAGTCAACTACGCTCAAGGATCTTGAGAATGCTGGTTATAAAGTTATCAACCCAGATGTCACTGTTCCTAGTGAAATTGCTAAGGGTACGGTCAATGTTATCATCTACGTTGAACATCAGATCATTCCGGTCACGCCAGATAAGCCAGGCAATGGCTTGAAGGATACTGACTTGACGAAGACGGTTACTGAGACGGTTCACTATGTTGGTGCCGGTGATCAGACGCCAGCTGACAAGACTACTCAATTACACTTCACCGGGACGGCTTACTATGATTCCGTTACGAAGAAGTGGACCGATTCTGAAGGTCATGAACTGAAGGACCAGACCAAGAACATCACTTGGACGGCCAATGATGGTCACAAGTTTGCGGTAGTGGTAACACCAGCTGTTGATGGCTACACTTCCACGGTTCAAGACGGTTATGATGACGGTAATGGTAATGTTAAGGAAATCTCTGGTATTGATCAGAGCTCTAACGACGTTATCGTTACAGTAACTTACAGTAAGGCATCACAGCCAACGAAGCCAGTACAGCCGATAACGCCGAATACTCCAAATAAGCCAGCAGTTCCTGGGAATTCACTGACACCAGCTAACCCAGGTACACCGACGAGTTCCAACACGCCGATGAACCCAACTGTTCAGCCGGTTGCTAACAACACTGATCATGTAATTAGCCAACCAGTTAATGTTCAGCAACAGCAACAAGCTCCAGCGGCAAAGAGTAACTCAACGTTGCCACAAACTGGTAATAATGAGGCGGTATCTGCTGCTGCCCTTGGTCTGATGGGCTTGGCAGTTGCTGCAAGTCTTGGCGTTGGCGCAACCAAGAAGCGTCATGAATAATAGTAAGAAGACTTGGCATGGACAGATTCTGAAAACATAACCCCCTAAAACATTGACCTTAAATTCAGATTTATTGATGCCAAGCAGACGACCCACAATTTCGATTGTGGGTCGTTTTTTTATGTAAAATAAGGGCTAAATTGGCCAATTAGAGTCGCTGACCGAGCTAGTGATAAGTTAAATTAATTTTGAAAGCGTTCGTCAACTTTCAACCCATAAATTTAATAATTTAAGTGATGCGACTACAAGATATATAGGGTTAATCCTATAATTTTCTTTGTAAACTACCAGGGATTAAGTATTAATAAATCTTACCAACGATTGACAATTGCAATTATTATGAAAAAATGTAAATCGTACATATGATGAAGTTTTCATTTAAATCTTGCTCAATAATTTCCTAGATACTTAAATAGACAATGCAATTTAAAACGGAGCAACCGACGGAACAGCCGACCGAACAACCAATAGAGCAACCCAATGTAAGTCAGCCAACTCAACCGACTGTACCTGTTCAACCGTCAGATAACCGGCCGAAGATTATTATTCCATGGGTCCCAATGGAGATCGCGGGTGCCACTGACAAGCAATCGTCGACACCATCTGCTAATGGTGTTACCCAAACATCAGAAGCGGCAACGCATCAAGTAACGGTACATAGTCAAGGTGATAAGGCAAGCAATCATCAAGTAAACTCACTTACCACTTCTTCATCAGCAGTAGCCTCCTCATCTGCAGTAAATCAAACTAGTCAATCTAGTGTTGCTGCTGGTAATGGCACTAGTCATCAAGGAGGCCAGGGCCAAGGCTTACCACAGACCGGTAACAGTCAATCACTCCTTGCCACTATCATGGGACTGATTACCGGAAGCCTGAGTCTCCTGAGCTTGCGCAAACGTCACTTCTAAACATTAATTAGAGGGTCGCGGAGTTTTCCACGGCCTTTTTCGTTACCATTTCATATTGATAGACGAATGCATGTTTGGATGCTAAACTGAATATTAGTTAAATAAAGAGAAAGGGCGACCTTTCTCTTTTTGTACGTATAATGGCTAATTAGGGAGGTACAAGTAGTGATTTATCGACAGCCAGACAAGAAGTTTGACCTTGTTTCAGACTATAAGCCAACCGGAGACCAGCCCGAGGCCATCGCCGAGTTGACCCAGGGAATCGAGAAGGGGGAGAAGGCCCAGATCCTCTTGGGGGCAACGGGGACCGGGAAGACCTTCACGATCTCCAACGTGATTGCTAACGTGAATAAACCGACCCTGATCCTTTCCCACAACAAGACCTTGGCGGGGCAGTTGTATGGCGAAATGAAGAAGTTCTTCCCTAATAATGCGGTGGAATATTTCGTTTCTTACTATGATTACTACCAGCCTGAGGCCTATGTACCATCCAGTGATACCTACATTGAAAAGGATGCCTCCATCAACGATGAGATCGATAAGCTGCGGAACGCGGCCACGACCGCGCTCCTGGAGCGTAACGACGTGATCGTGGTGGCCTCGGTCTCCAGTATCTTCGGTCTTGGTAATCCGAACGAGTACCAAAACAGCGTCCTTTCCCTCCACGTTGGCCAGGAGATCGAACGCGACACGGTGCTGAACGACTTGGTCAAGATTCAGTACGACCGCAATGACATCGACTTCCAGCGGGGCCGTTTTCGGGTCCACGGCGACGTGGTAGAGATCTTCCCGGCATCACACGGTGAAACTGCCCTGCGGATCGAATTTTTCGGTGACGAGATCGACCGGATTCGCGAAGTCGATGCCCTGACCGGCGAAGTCAAGGGGGACCGGGAGGAAGTCTCAATCTTCCCGGCCACCCACTTCATGACTAATGAAGACATTATGGACCTGGCCCTGCCGGAGATCGAAGCTGACATGAAGAAGCAGGTCAAGAAGTTTACTGACGAAGGCAAACTCCTCGAGGCGGAACGGATCCAGCAGCGGACCAGCTACGACATCGAGATGATGCGGGAAGTTGGCTATGTCAACGGAATTGAGAACTACTCACGGTATATGGACCGGCGCAAACCTGGTGAGCCGCCTTACACCCTGCTTGACTTCTTCCCGAAGGACTTCCTGATGGTAGTCGACGAGTCCCACCAGACGATGCCCCAGGTACGGGGAATGTATAACGGGGACCG
>DBOT01000134.1:7183-7423 GCA_002299975.1 Lactobacillaceae bacterium UBA639 | reverse complement strand
ACTGCCGAGTGCCCTCGACAATCGGCCACTGAAGCTGGCGGAATTTGAAAAGCACGTCAACCAGGTGGTCTACATGTCAGCGACGCCTGGACCATATGAGGAGAAGCAAACGGACCATGTCGTTCAACAGATCATTCGGCCAACTGGCCTGCTGGATCCAACGATTGAGGTCCGGCCAGTGATGGGCCAGATTGATGACCTGGTTGGTGAGATCAATAAGCGGATTGAACGCAACGAGCG
>DBOT01000134.1:0-7173 GCA_002299975.1 Lactobacillaceae bacterium UBA639 | reverse complement strand
TCACCACCCTGACCAAGAAGATGTCGGAGGACCTGACCGACTACCTGAAGGACCTTGGTCTGAAGGTAAAGTACCTCCACAGTGATATCAAGACCCTGGAGCGGACCCAGATCATTCGGGACCTGCGGCTGGGTAAGTTCGATGTCCTGGTTGGAATCAACCTGCTGCGTGAAGGACTGGATGTACCGGAAGTTTCCCTGGTTGCGATCCTCGATGCNNATCAACCTTCTTCGTGAGGGACTTGATATCCCGGAGATCACTCTCGTGGCAATCCTCGATGCGGATAAGGAAGGCTTCTTGCGGAACGAACGGTCGTTGATTCAGACGATCGGTCGGGCGGCTCGGAACGAGCATGGTGCGGTTATCATGTACGCCGATACCGTTACCGAGTCGATGCAGAAGGCGATCGATGAGACGAAACGGCGGCGGTCGATCCAGATGAAGTACAACGAAGAGCACCACATTACGCCAAAGACGATCATCAAGCCGATCCAGGATGCCATCTCTGCTACGAAGCCGAGTGAGGATACTGGTGAGCAGGAAGACAGCGCTGAATTTACGACCCGTGACTTTGCTAAGTTGAAGCGGGCTGACCAGGAGAAGATGGTAGCCGAATTGACGGAACAGATGCAGTCAGCTGCCAAGCGTTTGGACTTCGAACAGGCCGCCACGCTGCGTGATACCGTCATGGAATTGAAGGCCCAGATGACGGGAAAGAAAACGAAAAAGAAATAAGGGGGATAAGTGATGGCAACCGATAAGATTGTGATTCATGGGGCCCGTGCCCATAATCTGAAGAACATTGATGTAACGATTCCCAAGAACAAGCTAGTAGTGATTACCGGTCTGTCGGGGTCGGGGAAGAGTTCCTTGGCCTTTGACACCCTGTATGCGGAAGGGCAACGGCGGTATGTTGAAAGTCTGTCCGCCTATGCCCGGCAGTTCCTGGGCCAGATGGATAAGCCGGATGTTGACTCAATTGACGGTCTCTCTCCGGCCATTTCAATTGATCAGAAGACGACCTCGCATAACCCGCGGTCAACGGTCGGGACGGTTACTGAAATCAACGACTTCCTCCGTCTGCTCTGGGCGCGGGCCGGGACCCCGATCTGTCCCAACGACAACATTCCGATTACCAGTCAATCGCCGGACCAGATGGTAGACCGGATTCTCAAGCTACCTGAACGAACCCGTCTCCAGATCCTGTCACCGATCGTTCGTGACAAGAAGGGGACCCAGAAGAAGGTCTTTGACAAGATCAAGCGGGAAGGCTTCGTGCGGGTCCAGGTTGACGGGGAAACCTATGACCTGGACGAGGTGCCGGAACTAGATAAGAATAAGAAGCATACGGTCAACGTGGTGATCGACCGGATTATCGTCAAGGACGGGATCCGCTCCCGGCTCTTTGATTCCTTCGAGGCGGCCTTGCGCCTCAGTGACGGGTACGCCATTGCGGATGTTATCGGCGGGGACCCAATCCCATTCTCCGAGAAGTACGCTTGTCCAATCTGTGGCTTCACGGTGGGGGAGCTGGAACCACGGCTCTTCTCCTTTAACGCCCCAATTGGTGCCTGCCCAGAGTGTGAGGGGCTTGGTTCTAAGCTCGAAGTTGACGTAGACCTGGTTGTCCCAGACCGGAGCAAGAGCCTCCGCGAAGGGGCCATGGTACCGTGGAACCCGATTTCCTCCCAGTACTACCCACAGCTGCTGGAACAGTTCTGTCAGGCGGTCGGTATCGACATGGATACGCCGTTCAATAAACTCCCTAAGAAGCAACAGAAGATGGTCCTCTACGGCAATGGCGACCAGACCTTCCACTTCCACTATGAGAACGACTTTGGTGGCGTACGGGACGTTGACGTACCATTTGAAGGGGTCATCAACAACATCAAGCGGCGTTACAAAGAGACCAATTCCGACTTCACGCGGGAGCAGATGCGCAAGTACATGACCGAACTGCCGTGCCCAGTTTGCCACGGGTACCGGCTCAACCAGCGAGCCCTGGCCGTGAAGATCGATGGGCAAAACATCGGTGAAGTATCCGACCTGCCAATCAGTAAGTCCATTGAATTCTTCAAGAACGTTAAGTTGTCGGAACAAAATGAACAGATCGCTAAGCCAATCCTGAAGGAGATCCTGGACCGGCTGACCTTCATGCAGAACGTCGGGGTCGATTACCTGACCCTCAGTCGTTCGGCTCGGACCCTATCTGGTGGGGAAGCTCAGCGGATTCGGCTGGCTACCCAGATCGGTTCTAACCTTTCTGGAGTGATGTATGTGCTGGATGAACCATCAATCGGTCTGCACCAGCGAGATAACGACCGGCTGATTTCCTCACTCAAGGCGATGCGCGACCTCGGTAACACCCTGATCGTAGTTGAGCACGACGAGGACACGATGCGGGCGGCCGACTACATCATTGATATCGGTCCTGGTGCTGGTGAAAACGGTGGTCAGGTGATGGCTGCCGGGACGCCAAAGCAGATCATGCGGTCACGGAAGTCGCTGACGGGGCAGTACCTGTCTGGTAAGAAGATGATTGAGGTGCCAACGGAGCGTCGCCAGGGTAATGGTAAGCACATTATCCTAAAGGGGGCCGCCGCCAATAACCTCAAGAACATCGACGTCGACTTCCCACTCGGTAAGTTTATCTGCGTCACTGGGGTTTCGGGCTCTGGTAAGTCCACCCTGGTTAACCTGATCCTGAAACGGATTTTGGCCCAGAAACTCAACCACAACTCCGCTAAGCCAGGCAAATACAAGTCAATCTCCGGGGTCAACAACATCGAGAAGGTCATCAACATTGACCAGTCACCGATCGGTCGGACCCCACGGAGTAACCCGGCTACCTACACCGGCGTTTTCGATGATATCCGGGAGCTCTTTGCCCAGACTAACCAGGCCAAGGTGCGGGGCTACACCAAGGGCCGGTTCAGTTTCAACGTCAAGGGCGGCCGTTGTGAGGCCTGCCACGGGGATGGGATCATCAAGATCGAAATGAACTTCTTACCTGACGTCTACGTTCCGTGTGAAGTTTGCCATGGAACGCGGTACAACTCTGAGACCCTTGAAGTCGAGTACAAGGGGAAGAACATTGCTGAGGTGCTGAACATGACGGTTTCCGAGGCTCTGGACTTCTTCAGTGCTATCCCAAAGATCCGGCGGAAGCTACAGACGATTGAAGATGTTGGCTTGGGCTACGTTCACCTGGGCCAGCCCGCTACCACCCTGTCTGGTGGGGAGGCCCAGCGGATGAAGCTGGCCGCCGAATTGCACCGGCAATCGCATGGTAAGAGCTTCTACATCCTGGATGAACCAACGACGGGGCTCCACATGGATGACATCAAACGTCTTCTGGGCGTCCTGCAGCGGTTGGTAGATGCCGGGAACACCGTCCTGGTGATTGAGCACGAACTCGACGTGGTGAAGTCAGCAGACTGGCTGATTGACCTCGGACCAGAAGGTGGTGAGGGCGGCGGCCAGGTCGTGGCGACCGGGACGCCGGAAGAGGTTGCCCAGGTCAAGGGCAGCTATACTGGTAAGTACCTCAAACAGATGCTGGAACGGGACCGCGAATTAATGGCCGCTCATGCAGCTAAGAAGAGTCGGCGGAAACGTAAATAAGTTAAACGAAAAGGGAGCTTCATGCTGGTGAAGCTCCCTTTTGGTGTATTCTGGAAGTGAGGAGGCGATGGTGATGATTCTGATTAGTGCGTGTCTAGCTGGTTTTAATGTCCGTTACGATGGTGGAAATGCCCGCAACAACCTGGCAGTGAAGCTGGTGGCGATGGGGCAGGCGGTTACGGTCTGTCCGGAGATCATGGGTGGCTTTTCAACCCCGCGGGTCCCGGCGGAGATCCAGGGTGGAACTGGCCGTGACGTGCTAGCCGGCCGGGCCACGGTAATGAATCGTGCGGGCCGCGATGTGACTAAGGAATATTTGCAGGGAGCCCGGATGGTCCTGAAGATTGCCCAGGATCACGGGGTCACGGTGGCCTTTCTGAAGCAGAAGAGTCCGGCCTGTGGAACCAAACTGATTTATGATGGTGAGTTTGCCGGGAATAAGATCCCGGGAGTAGGGGTCACAGCGGCTCTGCTTCAGGCTCATGGAATTAAGTGCTTTGGTGATGAGAACCTGACGTTAGCTAATATTCGTCCGTACGTTGATGCGGTAACCTGGGAGAATCTCCACCATGATAACCTGCGGGCTGATGAGTAATTATAAGACACGCCCGGCTTGATGTGTTACAATACTTGGGTAGTCCTGATAGAAGAGAGGAAAAGTAAATGGCTGATAAGATGCAGGTAGTGATCATTACGGGGATGAGTGGTGCCGGTAAGACGGTGGCAATCCACAGCTTTGAGGATCTTGGCTACTTCGTAATTGATAATATGCTGCCGAGCCTAGCTGAAAAATTTGTGGACGTGATCAAGAATTCTGGTGAGTTCGACAAGATCGCCATGGTGATGGACCTGCGTTCACGCGGTTTCCACAGTAAGGTATTACCGAGTCTGGAAAAACTGCGGAAGCGTGACGACTTGCAAGTGCGCTTGCTGTTCTTGGATGCGGACAATGTTACCCTGGTTTCCCGCTACAAGGAAACCCGGCGTGCCCACCCGTTGGCACCTCAGGGACGGCTCCTGGATGGGGTGGAACTGGAACGTAAGCTGTTGACCGAGCTGAAGAGTCAGGCCGATGAGATCATCGACACGACTAACCTGACGCCGCGAAACCTGAAGCTGCGGATCAACAAGCTCTTTGGTCACGGTGAAGGCAGCAACTTCTACGTTGAGGTAATGTCCTTTGGCTTCAAGTACGGTCTGCCACTGGATGCCGACATTGTCATGGATGTCCGTTTCCTGCCGAACCCGTTCTATATTCCAGAACTGAAGCACCTGACAGGAAATGATCGGGCAGTCCAGGAATACGTTATGAAGAGTGACGAGGCCAAGCAGTTCTACCAGCATCTGTCATCACTGATCAAGGGTGCCCTGCCTGGCTACATTCATGAAGGGAAGAGCAGCCTGACGATTGCCATCGGTTGTACTGGTGGTCAGCACCGGTCAGTAACGATTGCTAACCGACTGGCGGCTGATCTTAAGGACAGTGGCTACCAGGTCAACCTCTACCACCGTGATGTTGACAAGGCACAATAGAAAGGAAGACAGCACTTATGTTTCGTAAACCAAAGATTGTGGTGATCGGCGGTGGGACCGGCCTTCCTGTTGTCCTGCGCGGTCTGCGTGACAAGGACGTCGACATCACTGCTGTGGTAACAGTCGCTGATGATGGGGGCTCATCGGGAATCCTCCGCAACTACATTAACGTGGTACCACCTGGTGACATCCGCAATGGGCTGGTGGCCCTGTCAGAGCTGCCGCAACTGGAGCTGGATGTTTTCCAGTACCGCTTCAATAGTCGGGACCAGTTCTTTGCTGGCCACGCCATTGGTAACCTGATCATCTCCGCCCTGTCAGAGATGAAGGGTGGGATCTTTACTGCCGTTCAAGAGTTGTCTGACATGATGAAGATCCACGGCCACATCTACCCGGTTGCTAACGAGCCCCTGACTCTGAACGCCGAATTCACTGATGGAACGACGCTGAGTGGTGAATCTGAGATTACTGCGGCCCACAAGCAGATCAAGCGGGTCTGGGTTACCCCGTCAAATGATGGAGATGGTCACCATGCTAAGCCCGTTCCTGAGGTTATTCAGGCGATTAAGGAGGCTGACCAGATTGTTTTAGGTCCAGGAAGCCTGTTTACCAGCATTTTGCCGAACCTGATGATTGACGAGGTTGGTAAGGCCGTCTGCGAGAGTAAGGCGGAGGTTGTCTACATCTGTAACATCATGACGCAGAAGGGGGAGACCGACCACTTTACCGACGCTGACCACGTTCGGGTTCTCAACCAGCACCTTGGCAAGAACTTTATTGATACGGTACTGGTCAACATTCGACCAGTACCGAAAAACTACATTGATTTTCAGGAATGGAATGAGATTTCCCAACCAGTTGGTCACGATTTCCAAGGATTGCGTGATCAGGGCTGCCGGGTGATCAGTTCCAATTTCCTGCGCCTCAAGGATAATGGGGCCTTTCATGACCGCGATCTGGTGGTGGATGAGCTGATCAACCGCCTGCACCAGGTCCATGACTAGGAGGTAATTTTGTGTCGTACGCGAGCGAAGTAAAGAAGGAATTGACGGCGATTAAGGTTCACCAAAAGAATGCCCAGGCCGAACTGATGGCCCTGATTCGGATGAACGGTAGTATTGCCTTAGCCAACCACCAACTGATCTTGAACATTCAGACGGAGAATCCGGCAATTGCCCGGCGGATCTATTCGCTGCTAAAGGAGTTCTACCACGTGGAGAGTGAGATCGTGGTACGGCGCAAGATGAAGCTTAAGAAGAACAACCAGTACATCGTCCGGCTGCGCTATGCGGCCCAGCATGTCCTCGATGACCTGGGAATTTTGCAAAACCTGCAAATCAAGGAGCGGGTTCCGTTAGAGCTGCTCGACGATGAATGGATGGTGCGGTCATACCTGCGAGGCGCTTTCCTGGCCGGGGGCTCGGTTAACAACCCTGAAACGTCGCGCTATCACCTGGAGATCTACTCCCTGTATGAGGAACACAACGAGATGATCGCCCAGATGATGAATAAGTTTGGCCTCAATGCCCAGACGACGGCCCGGCGCAGTGGCTTCATTGTCTACCTGAAGGAGGCTGAGAAGATCGCCGACTTCATGTCGTTGATTGGGGCTACGAACTCGATGCTGCAGTTTGAAAACGTCCGGATTGTCCGGGACATGCGGAACTCGGTCAACCGGCTGGTCAACTGCGAGAATGCCAATATGAACAAGATCGCCAACGCCTCGACCCGCCAGATCGAGAACATCCGGCTGATAGATGAACGGGTCGGTATCCAGACACTGCCGGATAAGCTGCGGGAGATTGCCGAGACCCGCTTGGCCCACCAGGAGGTCAGCTTAAAGGAACTCGGTGAGCTGGTACCGGGCGGACCGATTTCGAAGTCGGGAGTTAACCACCGGTTGCGTAAGCTCAATGCCTATGCGGACGAGCTACGGATGTCTAAAGCTGAATAAACAAAAAGTACACCTACAAAATTGCGGGTGTACTTTTTCTGTTTAAGACGAATTGTCAAACC
>DBOT01000101.1:1310-6970 GCA_002299975.1 Lactobacillaceae bacterium UBA639 | reverse complement strand
AAGTGTCGTTTAACCAGGTTGATTGTGTTCTGTAACTGACTCAACCCCTCCAGCGCATAGTATTCACTCTGGACCGGAATGAGTACCGAGTCAGCCGCCGTGAAGGCATTGATCGTCAGTAGACCCAGCGATGGTGGACAGTCGATCAGGATAAAGTCGTAATCATCCCTGATCGTCCCAAAGGAGTCCTTGAGCCGCGTCTCCCGCGCCATTAAATTAGTCAGTTCGACTTCTGCCCCCGAGAGTGCGATTGTCGTCGGGGCAATATCAAGGCCCGGATGACTAGAAGGCTTAATGACGTCCTTGAGCATCGTTTCCTCATCGATCAACACATCATAGACACTCTTTTCAATCTGCCGCTTTTCGATCCCCAGGCCACTGGTGGCATTTCCCTGGGGGTCAAGGTCGATTAACAATACCCGTTTCCCTAGGTCAGCAAGGCAGGCGCCCAGATTTACACTGGTCGTGGTCTTTCCAACGCCACCTTTTTGGTTTGCTAACGCAATTACTGCGCCCATCCTATTGCCTCCTTACTGCTCTTTTGGAATCTCGATGGTCAACTGGTAGGCATTCCCCATTTCCTTCTCGTGGGTAGTAACCTTAAAGCCATTTTCCGTTGCCATCTTAATCGATTTCTTAATCGTATTTAATGCCAAGCGTCCATCAGCAGCCTTAGCATTCGTCTTCGCTGTTGACTTATTCTTCTTTGTTGATTTCTTTTTGGCCTTCCTTGCCGGTTTTTTGGTGGGCTCGGCTTCAGCGCTTGTTGGCGCCGCCGTCATTGTTGCCTGCTCCTTAGCCAGCTTCTTCTGTTTAGCAACTTCTGATGGCACTGGCCGTCCCAGGGCCTTGGCAACCTCATCTTCCGTTTGCCGCACTGTCAGGTGCTCATTGACGATTCGCATCAGCATGGTCCGCTGTTGTTTCTCATCCAGGTCAAGCAGCGCCCGCCCGTGACGCTCGGAAATCCGGTGATCAAGAATGGCCGTCTGAACAGGAGTGATCAGCTTAAGCAAACGTAACTTGTTGGCAACAAAGGACTGGCTCTTCCCCATTCCCTTGGCGAGAGCCGCCTGAGTCAGGTGGTTAAGGTCCATTAATTGCCGATAAGCCTGGGCCTCTTCTACGGAACTCAGCTGGGCCCGCTGAAGGTTTTCAATCAGCGCCAACGATGCCGATTCCTCATCCGTCATTTTCCTGAGAATAGCCGGGGTCGTCTCCCAGCCCAGCAGCTTCATTGCCCGATAACGCCGTTCACCTGCAATAATCTCGTACTTTGCCGGTTCGTATTCCCGAAGGACGATTGGCTGTAACAGCCCGTGTTCCTCAATCGTATGAGCTAACTCACGGATCTCATCCTGGTTAAAGACCTTCCGTGGTTGATAGCGGTTAGGAATAATCTGGTCTAGTTTAATATCGACAACCTTATTCTTATTATTTGAATCACTTTTACCAAAGTTAAATAGTGAAAATGGCATACTCTCTCCCCCTGACGCTATTGAATTGGTTTCTTGTTCGGTAATCCCGGCCGCCGTGGGTATTTCTGTGGTGTTGGGGCCGTCTTATCGATCAGGATAATGTTACGCTCATCATCCGTCCCTGGCAGCGTCAATTTCACCGTTTGGCGAACCTGACCACCAAGCTTAGCAATCGCCTTAGTAGCATCATGTAGCTCTTCTGGTGCCGCCAGTGCTTTGTAAGCAATAAACTCACCACCAACTTTAGCAGCCGGCAGGCACAATTCGCTTAAAACTGCCAAGCGAGCTACTGCCCGGGCCGTCACTACGTCAAATTGTTCCCGGTGAGTACTCTTCTTGGCGCTAAACGTCTCTGCCCGATCATGAACTAATTCCACGTCGGACAATCCCAATTTGGCGACTAGCTCTTCAAGAAAAGTAATCCGTTTATTAAGTGAGTCCACGATCGTCACCTTAAGCTGCGGAAAGGCAATCTTCAGTGGTAGCGATGGAAAACCGGCACCAGCACCGATATCACACAGGGTCAGCTGCTCTGTCTGCAGACGTGGCTCAGCCAGCGCCCCAGTAATAGAATCATAAAAGTGCTTCAGGTAGACCTCATCCTGGTCAGTAATCCGTGTTAAGTTAACATGTTTGTTGCTCTCAACTAGCATCCGATAGTAGGTTGCAAATTGTTCTAGCTGTTTAGCGGTCAGCGTGATACCGCGATCCGCTAACGCCTGTTGAAATTGTTCTGGATTCATCAGATCCTCCTTTCGTGAAACAGCAAATTGTTTCACGTTACCTTATTACTGTACCGTAAAAGCGCCCCACTTTCAACCGCCAGCACCCACTGCTTAACATTATTATTTCCCGGGAAATACGTGGGCAGTCATCGCAAAAAGAGCGGCACTGTCAACCGACAGTACCGCTGTTTATTATCTATTCATACTATCTATGCCCGTAAGAAAGACGGATCTTCAAACTCGGGGTGTGGGTAATGGTAGAACCCTTGTCCCGATTCCTGGCCAACGTGACCAGCGTCAACCATCGCCTTCAGCTTATCGGCAATCTGCTTGTGGATTTCCGCATGGGTCGCTTCATATAGGTTGTCTTCCATCTGTAGTGGCGTCCGGAGACCTACCATGTCGAGGATCATGAACGGTCCCATTGGTGAATGGGTTGAGATCATCCAATCCTTATCAATGGTGTGCGGGTCAGAAACCCCGTTAGCCCACAGCTGTAAGGCCGCCCCAATCAACGGCATCAAAACCGCATTGAGGACGTAGCCATGTTGTTCTTTATGAACTTCAATTGGCACCATCTTAATCGCCCGGGCAAAATCAACAACCTCCTGGTAAACCGCCGGATCTGTTTGGTCAGTTCCCATGATTTCGGCAACATTGAAGCGCCAGATCTTGTTAGCAAAGTGCATGTGAAGAAACTTTGCCGGCCGATCAACGTACTTCACCAACTGGCTCGGTACAAAGGAAGATGAGTTGCTTGCAAAGACCGTCTTGGCAGGTGCCAGTTTGGACAGTTCCGTGTAGAACTTCTCCTTGAGAGGCAGTGATTCTGGCAGCGCCTCGATAACATAGTCAGCATCTTGGACCGCTTCCTGCAGGTCGGTTGTGATGTTAACAATATTATCCAAGCCTGCCTGAAATTCTTCATCGCTCAGCCCCAGATCACGCTGGTAGTCCTTCTTCAAAGCTGTGATTCGCCGTTGGGCCGTGTCAATGTGATGGTTATATACCGTTACCTTAAAACCACTCAGGGCAGTCTGATAGGCAATCTGGCTACCTAAAACCCCTGCACCAGCAACCGTAATATTCTTAAATGTCATAATTTTCGCCCCTATTTCTTAAGAAAGTCTGGATCTTCAAAGGCCGGATGCGGGTACTTGTAGAAGCCTTCTCCGGATTCAAGGCCCTCTTGACCGGCATCAATCTTTTCCTTTAACTTATCGGCAATCTGCTTGAACAGTTCCTTATGTTGGGTCGCATAAAGCTCGTTGACGATGTTCCAGACCGTCCGCAGACCGACATCATCAAGCATGATGAATGGACCGACTGGAGCCCCGGTTGAGATCATCCAATCCTTATCGACGGTCTCCGGATCAGCTACTCCCTTAACCCACAAGCTCATGGCGCTAACAACAAACGGGATCAACAGAGAATTTAAGACATAACCTGGTTGCTCCTTGTGAATCTCGATCGGTACCATCTTGATGGCCCGAGCAAAGTCAACTACTGCTTGGTAAACGGCTGGATCCGTCTGGTCCGTTCCCATAATTTCAGCAACGTTGCACTTCCAAATCATATTAGCAAAGTGCATGTTGAGGAACTTCTGTGGCCGGTCAACGTACTTTACCAGCTGACTTGGGACCATTGTCGACGAGTTGCTGGCAAAGATCGCCTTAGCTGTAGCTAACTTTGAGAGCTGCTTATAAAAATCTGCCTTGATCGACAGTTCTTCAGGCAAAGCTTCGATAACATAATCAGCGTCTTGAACCGCCTCTTCTAGATTGGTCGTAAAGGTCAGGTTGTTTAGTCCAGCTTGGAAGTCTTCATCGGTCAGGTCCAGATCACGCTTGTAACTGTCCTTCAACGCCAATACCCGCTGCTTGGCGGCATCGACATCTAAATCATACGCCGTAACTTTAAAGCCGTTGAGTGCCGTCTGGTAGGCGATTTGACTACCCAGGACACCGGTTCCGGCAATTGTTATGTTTTGAAATGCCATTATATCAGCCTCCTACTGAATACCTTTCAATAACATCCGCCCCTACCATAACATGAAATCGCTTACATGAGTAGGAAAAAGTAAATAAAAAGGCAGGAAGTGACACATTTGTCACTTTCCGCACAATGTTTTTTACTTCATCTTGCTGACTTCTTCTAAGAACCACTTGTTGAAGTACTCAGCATCGATATCCAGGCAAACTTCCGCGTTGGTCTTGCCATTATGGTAAGCACCACGGATGTCGCCAACCGTTGCCCCAATGGCTGGGCCGTCAGTCTGAACGTCAACCCACATCTTCTTAGTGGTAAATGCTTCTGGGTGAAGCAGGTAGAAAATGGTGTTAACATCATGCATTGGCCGTCCCTCATCGGTCCCATCGTTGTAGTGGGTGATCAGGGCGTGGAGCATTTCACCGGTCTTATTCATCTGACCTAACTTTTCAATCGTGTCCTTAGTCAGGAGGGCTTTCAAAGTCACATCCAGTCCAACCATGACAATCGGAATACCCGCATTGTACACGATCCGGGCAGCATCTGGGTCAGTGAAGACGTTAAATTCAGCTGCACTGGTCATGTTACCGCCGGACATGGAACCACCCATTGCCACAATCTTCTTGATGTGACTCTTTACTTCTGGGTATTCGCTAAACAGAAGGGCGATGTTGGTGTAGGAACCAGTTGGTACCAGGATAACTTCATCTTCGGCCATGATAGCATCATGAAGGGCCTCAACCGCCGTCTTCTTGATTGGCTCACCATAGTCATCACCAAAGTCATAGCCAGGCATTCCTGATTCACCATGAATCCGGGCAGCATCTTCAAATGGCTTGATCAGTGGTTGTTCAGCACCAGCTGCTACCGGAATGTCCTTACCGAAGAAGTGAATAATCTTTAAGGCGTTGGCCGTAGTCTTATCGACCGTAACGTTCCCGGCAACCGCCGTCACCAGCTTCAGGTCAATTGATGGGTCATTGATCGCCATCGTCAAAGCAGCAGCGTCATCAATCCCCGGGTCAGTATCCATAATAATCTTAGTAGTCATATTCTATTCCTCCTTGAGAAATGCAAGCGTTTACGAATCTTTGGCTAAAAAAAGCAGCCCTCACAAGCTGCTTTTTAATTTTACCAAACGAACAGGCCGACGAAGGCAGCAGACAACAGTGATACCAAGATACCAGAAAGCAGAAGGTAACCAATGTTGTGAGCGATGTAGTCGTTATCTTCCTTGTCTGCCAGACCCTTGAAGGCACCGATAATCATACCTAAAGTACCGAAGTTGGCGAAGGAGGTAACGAAGACCGTCAGAACAGCCTTCAAGTGAGCTGGATAGTGGTCGATAGAACCAGTAACCTTACCCATAACAACGAATTCGTTAGTAACTAACTTCATACCCATGTTTTGTGCCAAGTCCCATGCTTGGTGAACTGGTAGACCGAGCAGCCAGGAGAATGGGAACATG
>DBOT01000101.1:0-1288 GCA_002299975.1 Lactobacillaceae bacterium UBA639 | reverse complement strand
AGACACCAAGGATACTTTCCAGTGACAGTGGCTTCCAGAACAGACCTAAGATCTTGTCGATCAAGGCAGCCAATGCAACGAAGGCAACAACGTTAGCGATA
Organism: Lactobacillaceae bacterium UBA639; assembly: GCA_002299975.1. Classification (GTDB taxonomy): domain Bacteria; phylum Bacillota; class Bacilli; order Lactobacillales; family Lactobacillaceae; genus Limosilactobacillus. Next base: position 1,187 of record DBOT01000101.1, on the reverse strand, counting down.
ATGATCAGAATCAGCTTACCAGCGCCCAGGATGGAGTCACCCAAGAAGCTGAAGAATGGTTCCTTCTTACCGTTATCAGTATTACCAACCTTTTCAATCGTATCGTCTTCAGGAGCAACCTGAACAGGGTTCAACATACTCGTCGCAATCAATGCGTTCATGATGTTGATTGGAACAGCGGTCAAAATGTATTGACCTGGCATCATCAAAATGTAAGATCCAAGAATTGAGGCAGTAACACAAGACATTGACATCATGGCCAAGGTCAAGTTACGTTCCTTGCTCATCTTCCGAATCTGCATACCAGAAACGGCCAGAACTTCAGTGTTCCCTAAGAACATCATTTCAACAGCGAAGAAGGATTCGAACTTTGGTTGACCAGTGATGTATGAAAGTCCACGTCCTATCCACTTAATAATCCATGGCAGGAAACCGATGTAAGTCAAAATGTCGAACAGTGGAACAATCATCAGGATTGGCATCAATGCAGAACAGATAAAGTTCAAGTTCTTAGGATTGTACCAATTACCCAGTGCGAAGACCGTACCCTTTGCAGATACGTCAACGATCCAAACGAAACCGTCGGCAGCAGCCTTAACACCAGCACGACCTGCGGCGGAACCAGTCAGGAACCATGCCAGGATAAGGTTAATGACAATCATGATCCCGACCGTCTTCCAGTTAATGGCCTTACGGTTCTTTGAGAACAGCCAACCAATAGCAAGGAAAACAATCAGACCAATAATATTGATTGCGAGATACATATTTACACCCCTTAATATAAAACACATGTGCTCGCTAGCCCGACTACTCAAATTGAAAGAATAATTGCTTTGTTCAGTGAGCTAACTTCAAGACATCTTTAGAATATCTTAATTTTTCTCCCCTGTAAAGCACAATTTATTACTATCTTTGTGAAATGATGACGTTTACAGCGTTTAGTAAAGCGCTATAACGTTTTACTTTCTATATATTCACCGGTCAAACCCAGTAAAAAATTTATTTCACAAAGTTTTTCAATTTGGTGGAAGCGCTAACAAATGGTAACAAAAGAATAGAGAAACAGTATGCTTTTTCAGTAACCATTTCTCCGCCCCTGCCAAGGAACCATAATTATACTTGTTTTTTAAGAAATGATCAATATTACATTTCAAAATAGAAATTTTGTGGTGGATTATAGAATGAAG
>DBOT01000025.1 GCA_002299975.1 Lactobacillaceae bacterium UBA639 | reverse complement strand
GGAATGATGATGATGTCTGGTGGAATCGACTCACCAGTCGCTGCCTACCTGGCGATGAAGCGGGGCGTTTCCCTGGAGATGGTTCACTTCTACAGTCCGCCGTACACGAGTCCTCAGGCGTTGGCCAAGGCCCAACAGCTGACCGAACGCCTAGCTAAGTATAGTGGGAGCATCCGCTTTATCCAGGTACCATTTGCCGAGATTCAAGAGACCGTCAAGGAGAAGGTTCCCGAGGGTTACCTGATGACAGTTCAGCGGCGGATGATGTTGCGGCTAGCTGCGGCCCTGATGGTTAAGCGTCACGGCCTGGCAATCTTCAATGGGGAATCCCTGGGTCAGGTGGCTTCCCAGACGATGGAGAGTATGCTGGCAATCAACGACGTTACTTCTTATCCGGTTTTGCGGCCGGTCCTGTCCTACGATAAGACCGAGATCATCAAGATTGCCGAGGAGATCGGCACGTATGACCTGTCGATTTTGCCATACGAGGATTGTTGTACTGTCTTCACACCACCGTCGCCAAAGACCCGGCCAAATGTGGAACGGGCCCGCAAGTATGAACAGCGGTTGGATATCGAAGGCCTGATGAAGCGTTCATTGGATGGCATTAAGATCACCAACATCCATCCCGGTGAGGACTTCCTCAACCAGAACGAGGACGTTTTTGCTGAATTGCTGTAATCTGTGCTTGACGCTCAGCGATAATTTAGCTATGATACAAGCATAATATTAAGCGATGACCGAAATAGTAACGAGGTACCATGATTCACCAGAGAGGGTCGCTGCTGGAAAGACCCGGATCAGCTTCGCGAATGTAGCTCGGGAGCTGGTTCGCTGAATTTTAGTAGGTGGGCCCGGTTCATTTACCGTTATTAAATGGACAAGCGGGGTAGTCTAACGGACTACTCAACGTAGGTGGTACCGCGAATTCAATCGTCCTATCTGTTTTGATAGGGCGATTTTTATTTGGTCACCGTTTTTATATGATGAAACTCAACTTTATAATCTTGAAAGGAGCGATTATACGATGGCAGCCGATAAGGAAATGTCAACAAAGTATGATCCGACAGCCGTTGAAGCTGGTCGTTACCAATGGTGGATTGACCAAGGCCTCTTCAAGCCAAGTGGCGATAAGAAGGCCCACCCATATTCAATTGTTATTCCGCCGCCGAATGTTACTGGGAAGTTGCACCTGGGCCACGCATGGGACACGACCCTGCAGGATATGCTGATCCGTCAGAAGCGGATGCAGGGTTACGATGTGCTCTGGTTACCAGGAATGGACCACGCCGGAATTGCTACCCAGGCCAAGGTGGAAGCACGTTTACGCAAGCAGGGGATTTCCCGTTATGACCTCGGTCGGGAGAAGTTCGTTCAACAGGTTTGGGACTGGAAGGACGAATATGCCGACATTATTCACAAGCAGTGGGCTAAGCTCGGAATTTCCGTTGACTACGACCGGGAACGGTTCACCCTGGATGAAGGGCTGAACAAGGCTGTCCGGAAGGTCTTTGTCGACCTGTACAAGAAGGGCCTGATTTACCGGGGAACCTACATCATTAACTGGGATCCACAAGCACGGACCGCATTGTCCGATATTGAAGTTATCCACAAGGACGACAAGGGTGCCTTCTACCACGTTAAGTACCCATTCACCGACGGGACAACTTTCAACGGTAAAGACTACATTGAAATTGCCACGACCCGTCCAGAAACTATGTTTGGTGATGAAGCCGTTGCCGTTAATCCAAACGATGACCGTTACAAGGAACTGGTTGGTAAGCACGTCCGGGTCCCATTGGTTAACCGGGAAATCGAAATCATCGCTGACGACTACGTAACGCCGGACTTTGGAACTGGGATGGTTAAGATCACGCCAGCCCATGATCCAAACGACTTTAAGGTTGGTAAGCGTCATAACCTGCCAGAACTGAACACGATGAACGAAGACGCCTCCATGAACGAGAACGCCGGTAAGTACCAAGGAATGGACCGTTTCGAAGCTCGGAAGGCCATGGTCAAGGACCTGACCGACCAGGGCTACATGCTCAAGGTTGTCCCAATTGTTCACTCGGTTGGTCACTCTGAGCGGACTGGAGTCCAGGTTGAAGCCCGTCTGTCCACGCAATGGTTTGTTAAGATGAAGCCACTAGCTAAGTTGGCCCTCGATAACCAAAAGACGGCGGACAAGGTTAACTTCATTCCAGGACGGTTCGAACACACCTTCACCCAGTGGATGGAAAACGTTCACGACTGGGTTATCTCACGGCAGCTCTGGTGGGGCCACCGGATTCCGGCTTGGTACCACAAGAAGACTGGTGAGGTATACGTTGGTATGGAAGCACCAAAGGACGCTGAAAACTGGACTCAGGATACCGACGTGCTGGATACCTGGTTCAGTAGTGGTTTATGGCCATTCTCAACCATGGGTTGGCCAGACACCGATTCACCAGACTACAAGCGCTACTTCCCAACCAGCACCCTGGTTACCGGTTACGACATCATCTTCTTCTGGGTATCCCGGATGATCTTCCAATCCCTGGAATTCACTGGTAAGGCCCCATTCAAGAATGTCCTTCTGCACGGTCTGATCCGTGATGAACAAGGACGGAAGATGAGTAAGTCCCTTGGTAACGGGATTGACCCAATGGATGTTATCAAGAAGTACGGGGTTGACGCCCTGCGTTGGTTCCTAATCACTGGTTCAACGCCAGGTCAGGACATCCGGTTCTCCTACACGAAGATGGATGCGGCTTGGAACTTCATCAACAAGATTTGGAACGCCAGCCGGTACGTCATCATGAACCTCGGCGATATGCCAGCACCAGTTCTGCCTGACAAGTCGAAGTGGGACCTGGCTGACCGTTGGATCCTGAGTCGGTTGAACGCTACCATCAAGCAGGTCAACGAACAGTTTGACAAGTTTGAATTCGGTGAAGCGGGCCGGGCACTGTACAACTTCATCTGGAATGACTTCTGTGACTGGTACATCGAAATGACCAAGGAGAAGCTCAACAACGGGACTGATGAGGAGAAGGCTAACACCAAGAACATCTTGGGTTACGTCTTAGACCAAACCCTGAAGTTGATGCACCCAATCATGCCATTCGTTACTGAAAAGCTGTGGCTGTCAATGCCACACGAAGGCAAGTCCATCATGGTTGCTAAGTACCCAGTTGCTAACGCGGACCTGGATGATCCAGCTGCTACTGAGCAGATGAGCAACCTGATTGAGATGATCAAGGCAGTGCGGAACATCCGGAACGAGGCCAACGCCCCAATGTCCAAGCCAGTCGACATCCTGGTCAAGGTTGATAACCAACACCTCGGTGACATGCTCAATGCCAACCGGGACTACATCGACCGTTTCTGCCACCCTGCAGAGCTGACCATCAGTACGGATGTTCAGGCGCCTAAGCTGGCGATGTCCGGAATTCTGGCCGGTGCTGAAGTCTACATCCCAATGGCTGAACTGGTCGACCTGGATGAAGAACGGGCTAAGATGAAGAAAGAAATCGCTAAGCTCGAAAAGGAAGTTCAACGTTCCCAAAAGAAGCTGGGCAACGAGAAGTTCGTTAACAACGCTCCTGAAAAGGTCGTTGAAGCGGAAAAGCAAAAAGCCGTTGAATGGCAACAAAAGCTTGATTCTGCCAAGGAACGGTTGGCTTCACTGGAAGAGGCCTAACCAAGCAAAAGATGGGAGTGAGACAGAAGTCGTTTACGACTTCGTTTTCCGACGCGAAGCTAGCCATCGGGAACCCCCGCGAGCACAAATAGGCCCCAAGTATTCGGCTTTGCCGAACGCTTGGGGCCATTTGTGTACCGCGTTGTAGAATCTTATACTATGTAAAGAGTTATATCACAATCATCTTTTTGTTTTAAAGGGGAGAGAATAAATGATTCAAAACTACGCGGACGCCCTGGCTTTTATCCATGGCCGGACCAAATTTAAGAAAATTCCAACCCTTAAGCGGATGCGCCGCTTTCTCGCCGAACTGGGCAATCCAGAGCAAGGGCAGCGCTATATCCATGTGACCGGGACTAATGGTAAGGGGTCGACGGTGGCGATGTTGCGTTCGATGCTGCTTGATAGTGGGCTGACGGTGGGGAGTTTTACCTCGCCATTCATCACCCGCTTCAACGAACGGATCGAGTACAATGCCCAGCAGATTAGCGATGATGACCTTGTACGATTGACCCAGCGATTGGAACCGGTGGTTGAAAAGCTCGACCGCGAGTTGCCGACCGGTGGGCCAACCGAATTTGAGATCGACACCGCCCTGATGTTTTGCTACATGGCCGAGAAAAAGCCGGATGTTGTCCTGCTGGAGGTTGGCATCGGGGGCCTCTATGATTCAACCAATGTGATCATCCCCAATGTCAGTGTAATCACCACGGTTGGCTGGGACCACATGAAGTATCTCGGCAACACCCTGGGGGCAATCGCCAAACAGAAGGCGGGAATTATCAAACAGGCGGTTCCGGTGGTGATCGGTAAATTGCCGGCCGAGGCCCAAAAGGTAATTAAGCAGACGGCTACAGAGAAGTCAGCTCCCCTGTATGAACTTGGTCGTGACTTTGCGGCCCGAAAGACCAATGCCCATGGCCTGCGCGCGCAGATTCAATATGACGGTTTGGATATTCACCATGGCCGCTTTCAGCTGGGCCTGGCGGGGGACTACCAGGTGGAAAACGCGGCGATTGCCCTAACCGCCGCCCAACTCTTCCTGCAGAAACAGGGGCTACCGGTCGACCAATCGGCACTGCGCCAGGGACTCGCCAGCAGTCAGTGGCCTGGCCGGATGGAAGTGGTCAACGATGAGCCCCTGGTCCTGCTCGATGGTGCGCATAACCTGCCGGGGATGCAGGCACTGGTCAAGTCAATTCAAGACGACTTTGCTGACCGGGACGTGTATATCCTAGTTGCCATCCTGGCTGATAAGCAGTACGATTTGATGCTTGGTGAGCTGGCTAGCCTGGGGAATGTCCACCTGACCGTTACCAACTTTGCGGGACCGGGTCCCAAAAGGCCAAGTGCTGACCTGGCCCAAGTTGCTCAACAGCTGCCAAGTCGCTATCCCATCCAAGTAGCCGATACGTGGCAGGCTGGTTTCCAACAAATGGCCAGCCAGCTCAGCAGTGAAGATGTCATGATCGTTACCGGGTCCTTGTACTTTATTTCAGAAGTTCGCCACTTATTTGATGACTAATCGTGTTTCCTGCGTATTTATCTAATAACCGGATAAATACAAAGGAGCAATGAACATGGAAGAACATGAATTAAGAGATTTTGAAATTAGCTGTTTATATGAGAAGGCAATAAGTGATTGTCTGGAAGGTGCCGAGATTCAAGGAATCGACGCTTATCGATATATGACGCTGTACTTTCAGGACCCGATCGATCTTAAGCAGATATCAGCAAGGGAACGTCGCCGATTATGTGCATACGACCGGCGAGTAGACAAGTTCTTTACGGCAATGGATTTGGGAGCGGCATTGGTCAAGGCCTACCCAGTCATCGAAGGAAGTGCCTATTCCAGTGTGGAACTGGGCCAAGCAATGATCGCCCACTTTGCTGGTGATGAGCAGGAAAGTGTCTGTGTCGCCTTTACCGATTCGCAAAACAACATCATTAAACTGAAGACGATATTTGTCGGTGGGAGGAGTGAGTGCGTCCTCTACCCTGATCAGATCTTTAAGTATGCCCTGCGTTATTCCGCTAGTGGCCTGGTTATGATTCATAATCATCCTTCTGGAAACGTCAAGCCATCTCACCAGGACCTGGCCTTTGCCAAACGGTTAGAGCGGGGCGGTAAGCTGTTGGGGATTCAGGTATTGGATTTCATGATCGTGGGTAATGATCAGTATTACAGCTGGCGTGAACAGGAGCAGCGGGTTGAAAGTTAAAGAAAAAATTAATTTCGCCTGAAAAATTATCCTTCGGGGGACTGATAATGTATATTAATGTTCGAATGTCTTTACTGGCTATGGTATAATATCCACGATATTAATTTGAATTTATCAGTTAAAAAACGAAGGGAAGAAATAGATTGCTAGGAATTGGAACCAAAAATCTAGGAATCGACCTGGGGACCGCCAACACGATCGTTTACCTTGAAGGTAAGGGGATTGTGCTGCGTGAACCATCAGTTGTTGCGCGTAATGCCAAGACTAATGAAGTGATCTCTGTCGGTTCAGACGCTCGTGATATGATCGGTCGGACACCAGAGAGCATCGTGGCCATTCGGCCGATGAAGGATGGGGTTATTGCCGATTACGACACGACCGTTGCCATGATGAAGTACTACATTGAAAAGGCCTTAGGCGGAAGCAATGGTAAGCCATACGTCATGGTTTGTGTACCAAGTGGCATTACTGAAGTTGAAAAGCGGGCAGTGATTGATGCTACTCGGGTTGCCGGTGCGCGTGATGCCTACGTGATCGAAGAACCTTTTGCCGCTGCTATTGGTGCCGGTCTTCCGGTCATGGATCCAACTGGTAGCATGGTTGTTGATATTGGTGGTGGGACCACTGATGTCGCCACGATTTCACTTGGTGGGATCGTTTCTAGTCGTTCTATTCGGATGGCTGGTGACAAGATGAACGATGCCATTGCCCAATACGTCCGTCAACACAAGAACCTCTTGATCGGGGAACGGACCTCTGAAAAGCTCAAGTGGGACATTGGTTCCGCTTCCGTTGAGGCGGCTGATGAGATGGGTAAGACCGAAGTTCGTGGTCGGGACCTGGTTACTGGTCTGCCAAAGACAATGGAGGTTTCTGCCAAGGACGTCTCAATCGCCCTTCAAGACGTGGTTGAAAACATCATTACGGCTATCAAGGGAACGTTGGAAGAAACGTCACCAGAAATTGCCGCGGACGTCATTGACCACGGGATCGTTCTGACCGGTGGGGGCGCATTGCTGAAACACCTGCCAGATGTAATTGCGGATGCTACTAAGGTACCAGTATTTATTGCTAATGATCCACTGGATTGTGTGGCCATCGGGACTGGTGAATCCCTTAAGAGTATTGACGTAATGAAGAAGAAGTAATAAAAGCGGGCAGAGATGTAGACTGCTCGATAATGGGCGGGGCTGGTCGCAAAACGATTTGTTTTGTCTAGCCGCGCTTTTGTTATTTTGTAAATTACATTTGGAGGATTATCATGCGCAAGTTCTTTTCCAATCGCCGGTTGGTTATTATTGTGGTAATTCTGGTTGTCTGCTTTGGTTTAATGGCGGGCTCAATTGCCATGCGCAATCGTCGAAATACGCCACCACTGATTCAGCAATTTGGTAATGATATTGTTGGCTTTGCAGATAGTGCCGTCGCCCTACCGGTTAATTGGTTGCAGACTAGTTTTAGTTCGGTCAATGACTTGATGAATACCTATTCGGAGAACCGGGAGCTGAAGCAACAAGTTACGGACCTTGCTCAGACAAAGGTTCGTAACCAAGCCCTGGCTCATGAAAATAAGCAACTGAAGCAGGAGCTCAAGCTTAACAACTCGATGACTGACTATGACACGGTCACGGCAGCGGTTCTGATGCGGACACCATCGGCTTGGCAGCAACAATTAGTAATTAACAAGGGTCAGTCCAGTGGCATCAAGAAGAATATGCCAGTAATGAGTAATGGTGGATTGATCGGCCGAATCGCTGAGGTTAATAAGACCAACAGTAAGGTTGAACTGCTCAGTGATACCAATGAATCGTCTAACCGCTTTGCGATCTCAATTCACGGCACGGACGGGATTGTCAACGGGATTATTACCAGTTACAGTGCTTCTCGTGGTGAGCTGGTCATGGGTCAGGTTAATTCCAAGGCCAAGATCAAGAAAGGGGCCCGGGTAACCACCAACGGTATGGGTGGGATTACTCCTAAGGGCCTGTATGTTGGTAAGGTTGCACGGGTCGGCAAGGATGACTATGGTCTTGCCCAGAAGGTTTATATTACTCCGGCAACGAACTTTAATGATATCAACATCGTTACGGTTGCTGAATCGGCATCTCAGGAGTGATGAAGCATGTATCGATTATCACGATTAAAATATGTTTTTCCCATCGGGCTGTTTGTCTGCCTGTTCTTGGATGGCGCACTGAGTCACGTGTGGGCACCGCTGTTCTTTCACTACCCATACTCCATGGCTAGTGAACTAGTACTCCTGTGGCTGACGTTGGCCTACTTCTTTGAAAACGGGGTGGAGATTCCGTTAATCCCGTTTGCCGTGGCAGCTGGAGTGGTGGCAGACCTGTACAGTTCGGGTATCCTAGGTCTGTACATGTTCCTGTTCCCATGTATTGTGGGGTTAACGACGATCCTGTCCAAGTACTTTAGCTCGTCATTCTTGTCGATGATCATGATCTTCTTCATTGATCTGGTCGTCTTCATGACGCTTAACTACTGGGCCTATTCACTGGTTAGTGTGACGTCGTTATCCTTTGGGGACTACCTAATCTATATTTTGGCCCCTACTTTGGCCCTTAACCTGGTATACTTTGTGGTGCTCTATTGGCCGATCCAGGCAATCTTTAACTGGGCTACAGATGAAAAAACTGCCTAGGATGGCTTGACAAGTTCTGGGGAAGAGTGTAAGATACAACACAATTAATATCACGAACGACAATGAACAGACTAGTAGGGTAGTGTTAGTTGCTAAGCGAGTCCCGTTAGATGGGAAGGGACCTTCTAAAATGCCTGAATCACATCTGTGAGTTGGTTCCTTGAATCAACAGTAGGGGAACCCGGGGAAGCCCGTTACAGCACGGAGTTTAATTTTGAACTCGCTAAGGTTGATACTCGTGAGGGGTCAACAAGATGAGGTGGAACCGCGGAAACGCCCTCGTAGCCATTTGGCTCGAGGGCGTTTTTTGTTTAGCAAATTCAAAATTGAACTTAACGAGGTGGTCGCTGTGAAGCGGTCACGAACATGGGGTGGTACCACGATTGATTCGTCCTCTGGGCTTATTGGCCTAGGGGGCTTTTTTGTTTATTATCGTTTGGCGTTTGAGAATGAAGGAGGAATTGATATGCAATACGTTACTGAGATTTTGCCATCATTATTACAGGGGGCAGGGTTAACCTTACAGATCTTCTTCTGGACCCTGGTTTGTTCACTGCCGCTAGGGATTCTGGTCAGTCTGGGATTGATTTCTAAGATTCAGCCCTTAAAATGGATCCTTGAAATCTATGTTTGGCTGATGCGGGGAACCCCATTACTTTTGCAACTGATCTTTGTCTTTTATGGTTTACCGATCATCGGTATTGTCTTCCAACGTTACGATGCCGCTTTAGTAGCCTTTATTCTGAACTACGCAGCCTACTTTGCTGAAATCTTCCGTGGTGGTTTCCAAGCCATTGATGAGGGTCAATTCGAGGCGGCCCGGGTACTGCGGCTGAGCTACTGGCAAACCCTACGTAAGATCGTGATCCCTCAAGTGGTCAAGATCGTGATCCCATCAATTGGTAACGAAGTGATTAACCTGGTTAAGGATTCCTCATTGGTCTACGTTATCGGTCTGGGCGACCTGCTGCGGGCCGGCAACGTCGCAACGGCCCGGGACGTCACCCTGGTACCACTGCTGCTGGTTGCCGTGATCTACCTGATCCTGGTTGGGATCTGCACCCTGGTTCTGCGCAAGGTTGAACAACGCTACTCATACTTCAAGTAATATAGGAGGAATTGCCAATGTTAGAAGTTAAGAATTTATACAAGAGTTTTGGTGACCGGGTCATCTTAGATAATGTTAACTTAACAGTTAAAGATGGCGAAATCCTCAGTATCGTTGGTCCGTCTGGAGCCGGTAAAACAACCCTGCTGCGCTGCATCACGGGATTAGAACAAGCCGACAAGGGAACTTTCCTCATTGATGGGAAGCCCTTTGATCCCCAGGGAACGGCAGAGTCTGACCGGGTAATCGGAGTCGTTTTCCAGGACTACAATCTCTTTCCTAACCTGTCAGTGATGGAAAACGTCACGCTGGCCCCGATCATGGTATTGAAGAAGTCAAAGGAAGAAGCCATTGCCGATGCTAAGAAATTACTTGAGGAACTGGGGTTAAGTACCAAGGGCGACCTGTACCCGTGGCAGCTGTCCGGTGGGCAAAAGCAACGGGTTGCCATTGCCCGGGCCCTAGCAATGAGTCCCAAGATTCTTTGCTATGATGAACCAACTTCTGCGCTGGACCCAGAGATGCGGAAAGAGGTTGCCAAGATCATCATGGGCCTGAAGAAGGATGGGATGACCCAGTTAGTTGTTACCCACGACTTTGACTTTGCTAACGAGATTGCGGATGACATCCTGAAGGTCAAGGCCCTCGATAAGTCGTTTGACCAGGTTCAGGATGTTGATAAGAAGCAGGCATAAAAGGGGGAACAGCGTATGAAGAAGTTCAAAGCAATCTGGCTGCTACTGCTGTTTTTGATCCCCACCTTGTTCTTGACCGGCTGTGAGAGTGTTACTACCCGAGCCAACCACCAGGATACCTGGTCCCGGATCGAGCGGCGGAAGAAAGTCATTGTCGGGCTCGATGATAGCTTTGTGCCAATGGGCTTTCGGCAGAAGAACGGGAAACTGGTCGGTTATGACGTCGACCTGGCCCGGGCCGTCTTCAAGCAGTACGGGATCAAGGTTGACTTCCAACCAATTGATTGGTCGATGAAGGAAACCGAATTGAAGAACGGCACCATTGACCTCCTCTGGAACGGTTACTCCGTCAATGCTAGTCGGCGGAAGAAAGTGGCCTTCAGTCGTTACTACCTGGCCAATCGGCAGGTCCTGGTTACCCTGAAGCGTGACCACATTAACAACCTCAACGACATGCAGGGGAAGACTCTGGGGGTTCAGACGGGTTCCACTGGGGATACGGTCCTAAACGAGCACCCGAAATTGTTAAAGGATAAGATTAAGGGAAAGACCCCAGTAATGTATGATACTTTCCCGAACGCCTTTATTGACCTGAATGCGGGCCGGATTCAGGGAATCTTGATGGATGAGGTTTACGCAAACTACTACGTCAAGCACCAGAAGAATCCAGCTGACTACCGGGTTGAAGTTAACCGGCAGTTCCCAGTTGAATACTTTGCGGTTGGGATGCGTAAGGGGGATAAGACCCTTCGCAAGAAGATTAACAATGGCCTCGGTAGGTTGCAGCGTAATGGTCAGCTAAAGAAGATCAACGAAAAATGGTTTGGTACCAACAGTACCTTCCTTGGTCCTGACAATAATTAATTAGTTAAAGTTAAGGAAGTGAAAATGAAGTCGTAAGCGACTTCTGCTTTGCTCCTTTTCTTTTTGGGATAATTTAGCCGAAATGCCGGGATTGGTTTGTAATTTAGGCCGGTTTAACGTATCATTATTCAGTATGACTAATTCGGCAAAAAAGTTTGGCGAACGTTTTTCCTGCTTACAAACGTTTGATTTAATGGAAAGGAGAACATCACAGTGCATTTTGATCTTGCCAGTGGCGTGGGTCTCCATGTTATTCCCACCCAGCAATTTAAGATGACACACGTTCTGATTACATTTACTACTCCCCAGACTCGTGATAACGCGACAGCTCGTAACCTTCTGGCGAACCTCTTGGAGACTAGTACTCACCGCTACCCGACCCAGACGGCGCTGGCCCGGCAACTTGCAAACCTTTACGGGGCTTACGTTGGCATGGGGGTTGGCCGGGTTGGCCGCCTCCATACGGTGCGGCTGCGGGCCAGTTTTGTTAATGACCAGATCGCGGGAACGAATCTTTTTGACCAGGTAATTGACCTGATCAATGAGATCCTGTTTCATCCATTAATTGATGATAATGAATTTGATGGCCCCACCTTCCGTATCCAGGCCCACAATCTGGAGCAGACCATCACGGCCCTGTACGATGACAAGCAATTCTATGCTAATCGGCAGCTGATGAACCTCTATTACCCAGATGATTCAATTATGCGGGTACCCAGTTTTGGTCAAGTAGCCGATCTTGCTAAGCTGACGGCCCAGAATCTGGTTAAGGTATACCAAGACATGATTGAGCATGACCGGGTGGACATCTTCGTGCTGGGGGATGTTGATCCAACCACGGTTAAAGAAGCGCTCGGTCAGCTTCCCTTTATTCCCCGTCAGGTAGGGACCATGCGGCCTTTCTACCAGCAGGCCCTTTACCCGACCGTTCAGCGACAGGTTGAGCATCAGCCAGTGGTTCAGGCCAAGTTGAACCTCGGTTACCAGCTGCCTGTTTACTATCAGGATGATAATTACTATGCTGGGCTGGTCTTTAACGGCTTGTTTGGTGGTACCCCATATTCTAAGCTTTTCACCAATGTGCGGGAGAAGGCCAGCTTGGCCTACTATGCGACAAGTCGGCTCCTGCCATTTACCGGCTTCTTGGGAATCCAGACTGGGATTCAGGCGGGGGATGCCAAGCGGGTTGAAGATTTGATTGCCCAACAGCTGAAGGATCTTTGTGCGGGCAAGTTTAGTGCCGGGCAATTGGCTGAGGTGCAGGATAGTTTAGTCAACCAGTATCGTGCTAGCCACGATCTGGCTAATAACATCCTGGGTCGTGAACTCCTGCGGGCATTATTAAACTTACCACCGGAAACGGCTGTGACCGAGAAGATCAACGCGGTAACCGCGGCAGATGTTTCCCGGGTGGCCAAGATGGTGAAGATGCAGGCAATTTACTTATTGAGTGGTGAGAAATAAACAGATGGATAGACAAACGTATCAAGAATTTAATCGGACAATCTACCGGCAACGGCTCGCAAATGGCCTGCTCGTTCAGCTGCTACCAATGCCGGGTTTTCAAAAGACCTACGCGACATTTTCGACGGATTTTGGTTCAATTGATAACCACTTCATTCCGTACCATGAGCAGGAGCCAGTACGGGTTCCTGATGGGGTCGCCCACTTTCTTGAACACAAGATGTTTGAGAAGGCTGATCACGATGCCTTTGACCTATTTGGTAAGCTCGGGGCTGACTCTAACGCCTACACCAGTTTTACGCAGACCAGCTACCTCTTCTCCACTACTAGTCACCTGCACGAAAACCTAGATGTTTTGCTTGATTTTGTGCAGGACCCTTACTTTACTGCCCAGACGGTTCAAAAGGAGCAGGGGATCATCGGTCAGGAGATCAAGATGTACGACGATGATGCTGACTGGCGGCTCTACCTGGGGCTGATTGGGAACCTGTATCCACACGACCCAATGCGAATCGACATCGCGGGGACCGTGGAGTCGATTAGTAAGATTACCCCAGAGATCTTGATGCAGAGCTACCGGACCTTCTACCAGCCGGAAAACATGAACCTGTTTATCGTTGGGAACCTGGATCCCGATGAGACGCTGGCCTGGATTGAACAGAATCAAGATGCCAAGACTTTCTTGCCGGCCGAGACACCGCGCCGGCTGTTTGAGTTGAACGACCCGACTGCCCACGATGTGATCCCGTTCCGCTCGCTGACAATGAACATTGCCCGGCCTAAGGTGATGGTTGGGCTGCGCGGCATTAAGAAGTTTGCCGACGGTCGTGAGCGACTACGCTATAAGCTGGCGGTTGACCTTTTGCTGGATGTCCTGTTTGATGACACGTCGGATAACTATCTCCGGCTCTATAACAACGAAATTCTTGATGATTCCTTTGTTTACAGCTTTGAGATGCAGCGCGGCTTCCACTTTGCCTACTTCAGTTCGAATACCGACCAGATGGAACGCTTTGCTGACGAGATTGTGGCAATTTTGGAGAGTGCCGATAAGCAGATCGATGCGGCGCGGACGCGGTTTAATGGTATCAAGCGGGCCGAACTCGGTCGCTTGATTGGCCTCCTGGATTCTCCAGAGGCCATCGCTAACCGCTATGCTGGTCGCCTTTTTGATGGGGCCAACCTGATGGATGAGATCCAGACACTGAATTCGATTAACCTGGAGGACCTTTACCAAGTGGCCAAGGAGTTTATTACCCCCCAGGGAATTTCGGTTTACCAGGTTGTTCCGCACCACCAATAACGATACCTTTTCTTAACTTCAGTTCTAAAGAGAACATGATATAATGTCCAAGGATAAGCGAATAATTAAAATGGAGATAAGCTAATGAGTGAAAACAATAGCGAACAACAAAAGCATGTTGAGATTGGTAAGAAGCTGCAGAAGGCTCGTCAGGCCAAGGGGTACACACTAGACGACCTCCAGCAGATTACCAAGATTCAGAAGCGATACCTGATTGCGATTGAAGATGAGAAGTTTGACGAACTGCCGGGTGATTTCTATGTGCGGGCCTTTGTCAAACAGTATGCGGATACAGTTGGTCTCGACGGTGACGACCTGCTGAAGGAATACGAAGATGATCTGCCAAAGGCCAAGACGGCTGAATACTCCGACCATATTGCGCAGGCGGTGGAATCGCGGGCTAGTCAGCGGAAGACAATTGGTAACCAGGTCAGCAGGAGTCGGCGGTACGTCCCGACAATCATCATTACCGTGGTAATCATCCTGGTTCTGGCAGCAATCTGGTTCACCGCGATTGCCCGGAGCCACCGGGATTCCTCTACCCGGATCGACAACAGCTCTGTCTCTGTTTCAGGTGAGAGCCGGAAGAAGGCCTCCTCATCCAGCAAGAAGGTTGTTAAGAAGACGGCCAAGGATACGATCAAGCTCAAGCAGGCTAGCCGGAATGATACCAGCGTGACCTACACGGCTGACAAGCTTACTGCCGACACGACCCTGCAGATTAATCCAGCAGACCGGGCCTGGATGCAGGTACAGGCTAACAATAACAGTCTGTTGAACCGGACCTTAAATGCCAACGAGAAGACTAGTGTTAAGGTTAATAAGGACACGACTAGCCTGGTCATTACGGTCGGTAATGCCCGGTCAACTAAGCTGCGGATCGGTAACCAGACAATTGACTTTACTGAAAACGGTCGTTACCAAAACACCCGGACGGTTACAATTAACTTCGGCAACCAGCAGTCCAGTAGCTCCTCATCTTCATCCAGTAGCAGTACGACAAGTACCGGGAGCAGCCAACGACCATCGACGAGCAGTAGCGTCACTAACCAACAGAACACCACTGTTAACCGTCAGTCCACGACGGCAACCTCAAATGCTAATAACCAACAACAGCAGACAAATACGCAGACGCGCTAATTGGAGGATGAGACTTTGAATTTACCTAATAAATTAACCGTTGTTCGGTTAATTATCATTCCATTTTTCTTGATCTTGATGGTGGTACCACTCTCATGGGGAAGTGTAACTTTCTGGGGAGCCACGATTCCAGTTGCTCAGCTGATTGCGGCCATCCTGTTTATTGCAGCGACGATCACCGATAACCTGGATGGGCGGATCGCCCGGCGTGATCACTTAGTAACAAACTTTGGTAAGTTTACCGACCCATTAGCCGACAAGTTGCTTGTCATGACGGCCTTTATCGTCTTGACGGGTAACCAAGTCGTGCCATCATGGGTTACGGCAATCATTATCTGGCGGGAGTTAGCCGTAACGGGCTTACGTCTTCTGCTGGTTGAACAGAGTGGGATCGTGCTGGCTGCCAAGATGCCTGGTAAGATCAAGACAACGACGCAGTTTATTGCGATCATCTTCTTGCTGTTAAACAACGTGATCTTCGCCATCTGGGGAATTCCGTTTGGTCAGATCATGCTCTACATCTGCCTGTTCTTCACGGTTTACTCCGGAGTTGACTACTTCATCCAAGGACGGGGCGTCTTCTCTGACGGTTTCAAATAAAATAATAAAGCTGGTGAGATTTTCTCCCAGCTTTTTTTAGTACGGCGGATTATAATTTACGTATTAACTATATAGGGGTGGATAGAATGAATGCTGAGATTATATCGGTCGGGACGGAGATTATCCTCGGCCAGATTGTCAATACGAACGCACCATTGCTTGCCCGGCAGTTAGCGACGCTCGGAATTACGGCGGACCGCCAGCTGGCTATTCCAGACCAGCATGACCTGATGGTGGATGCGATTCGTGCGGCTTGGCAACGGTCACCACTGGTGTTTGTCTGCGGCGGCCTGGGACCGACCGCAGATGATGTGACCCTGGCGGCGGTCGCTGAAGCCGTGGGAACCGATCTGACGGTAGATCAGGACCACTGGCAATGGATCCAGGAAACCTTCGTTGAGCGGCATAAGGAGATGATGCCAGAAAATATCCAGCAGGCTAAGTACCTAACTGGTGGTTCACCGTTAAAGAATGCGGTGGGCCTGGCCTTAGGGAGCTGGTATGAGCAGGACGGCCACCGGATCGTGGTATTGCCAGGGCCACCGCGTGAATTTAAGCCGATGGTTATCCAGGAAGTTATGCCCCCGCTGGCCAAAATCGTGGGTCAGCATGTCCAGATCACCAGCCGGACACTGAATTTCTTTGGCCGTCCGGAATCCCAATTGATGGATGAGATCGCTGCGGTGACCGCTGATCTGACGGGGGTGACGATCACTTCCTATGTTCAGCCGGACGCTATTCAGGTGCGGATGACCGTGCGTGACCAGCCGCAAGATGCGGCGGCGCAACTTTTGGATGCTGCCCAGGTGAAAATTCTTAAGAAGGAATCACCATTCTTCTTTGGGGTAGGTGATGACTGCCGGCTTGCCAACGTGGTGGTGCAACTGCTGCGTGAACGCGGCCTCCGGGTAACAGCAGCCGAGAGTTTGACCGGTGGGATGTTCCAGAGCACGATCTGTTCGGTTCCGGGGGCTTCCAACGTTTTCGATGGCGGCTTCGTGACCTATGCCG
>DBOT01000067.1:7627-7883 GCA_002299975.1 Lactobacillaceae bacterium UBA639 | reverse complement strand
CAATCAGCGGGGGTTAAACGAAAACAATAATGGTATTATTCGACGTGATGGGCTAAAGAAGGGCATGTATTTTCGTTCATTACCTGATGAATTAATCCGGCAAATTATGACACGCCGTAATAACATTCCACGCAAGTCACTTAGTTACCAAACGCCTTTAGAAGTATTCATGAAGCATATTACAGATGATCAATTTCTAATTTAAATTGACGTTCCGGGAATGTAAAAAAGTCGGCCCATGAGCACTCTAAGTTCA
>DBOT01000067.1:7254-7618 GCA_002299975.1 Lactobacillaceae bacterium UBA639 | reverse complement strand
TCATTAGCCGACTTTTTATGTTTAAAATATTAATCTGTCCGGGTGAATTTTCACTATCACTGAGCATTTTGTAATTCCTCCTTCGTGTGGACCTCAGCCGTTAACAAATCACACAAAGGGGTTGCAAGTCCATATTTCTTACCATGACGGGCAACATAGCCGTTAATATAGTCAATCTCTGTCCGCCGGTTGTTCTTGACCAGGTCCTGGTACATTGATGGGTAATGAGCACCGATAACACGGTAGCAATCTTCAACGTGCTTCACTGCTTCATCTACATCAAGGTGAATCCCCTCTTTTTCACCAACAGCAGCAAATTCCTTTACCACGCCAACAACCATCTCATGGGCATGACTTGTCTTAC
>DBOT01000067.1:0-7195 GCA_002299975.1 Lactobacillaceae bacterium UBA639 | reverse complement strand
GTACACAGTGTGTTTAGTGTCCCATTAACACACCCTTTGCGAAAGACCGAATACCGTGGATCATCAAGTAAGCGCGCCTTCAAGCCCGCTTCATCCAAAGCCTTCACTAATTCCGCTGCTCGACGATCTTGTGGTTCCCCCGGTTCAACGTTTCGTAACTCACAGCTCCCATCATCTTCCAGCAAGACGTGGTCCGGTCGGGTCATTTGTGCAGTCCACATTGTGTTACCAAGAAATACCCGATTCTTTGGCAGGTATTTCTCCAAGGTTTTCTCATGACCAATCCCGTTCATCAGGCAAAGGGCCAGCGTATCATCATCAAAAACTGGCAGCATGTCCTTAACCATCTGTTCCAGTTGCATACTCTTGGTGAAAAAGAGAACCACATCAAAGTGCAGGTCATGCGGTACCTCCTTTTGTCCATATACCGGAACATCTACCGCTACTTCTTCGCCATCGAGGTTTGCCCGGAGGCCACCTTGTTTGAGGGCGGCAACCCGTTCATCCCAACCATCAACAACTGTGACATCATTACCAGCTTGTTTTAACTTGAGGGCAAAACGCGTCCCCATCGCGCCAACTCCCGCAACTGCAACTTTCATTTAATCACGCTCCCTACTTAGCATTGACGACTACATTGCCAAATCCTTGGTCAAACTTCACTTCCCACTCACCAGCCGTAAGCTTTGGTGGCAGGACAAACGTACCGGATGATACCATTTGGCCCTTGCTAAACGTCTTCCCTTGTTCATCAAGTTTCTTGACTAACCACTGCAACGACTTAAATGGGTTGCCCAATACTTCTGATGATTCACCATCCTTCAATTTTTCACCATCTTTGTAAAGGTCTGCATGAACCTTTGCCGCATCATCAACACTGTCAAAGGCCTTGTCGGCATCGCGTTCTTCCCCGTAAACAACTAGGCCACCAACCGCACAATCAGACATTACGTTATACTTTCCAAGGTCCGGGAACCAGTCGACGAAACGCGCATCTGGCAGTTCCAAGTCACCGGCAACCGTCACCTTATGGAAAAGATCGTCAAGCGAGTCAGTTGGCTTCAGATCTTCCTTTGCCCGAAAGGCCAGTTCAACTTCCAGGAGCGGTTCGTTAAGGGTGGACAAATCGACATCCGCTGGTGACTGCAAGAACCGTTCTGCAACTTGTTGTCCGTATAACGGTGAATCCGCGTCAAACATGTCCTGGGTCTGCTTGCTCGTCAGTGATACCTTATAGCCTGCTGTTTCCTTTCCCTTTAACTTCATGACTTCATCTTGAACTGCATAGGCCGTGTCATCATCTGTCACTACGTCTTTCCAGTCGTCTTCTTTTAATGGGGTATTGGTGTCATAAGCTGTAAATAGTGCCTTGGCGAATTCTTCTTGCTTTGTGTTTAATTCAGTCATAGTAATTACCTCCAAAAAGTTCTTACAGCTAAATTTAGAAAGAAAAAAGCGTTCTTACCGTCGCATTTCTGCAACTGTAAGAACGCTTCCGCGTGGTACCATCCTACTTTAACCGGCACAAGGCCAGTCATCTCAATCACAAACTAACATTTGTGGCCAAGGTAATGGATGGCAACCAACCTAAGCTTACTTTAATTCAGCCGGTAACTCAGGAACGATTAACTCCCACGAGCCGTGACTAACTTTCACCAACCGTTAGCTCTCTGCACCTAGTCCCTGGTCATTATTTCCTTCAACGTTTTTCTCATCTAAATTTAATTGTTGATGATAATATACGCACGATTATCTTCATTGTCAACAGTGAAAATTAAAATTCTTTAATAAAAGTGAACTGAGATCTCACTTTGCAACTTAAAATCTGTTGCACTTAGATTGTAAATACTCAGTAAAAAAAGAAAGGTTGGTCATTACTCCTTTCTCTTTTTTTAGAATTACGTAAAAGGCAACATTATCAAGATAAGATAATGTTGCCTTTTAATCGTAACAATTAAGTACACTCCATTGATACATAATGAGTTACAATAATATCAGCAATTAAAGTGTAACAATTAAATGTATCAATTGGGGTGAGCGAAATGGCATTAATATTCTATGCACGCGTTAGTAGTCAGGGACAAAATCTTGATCGTCAGCTAGCCAGGAGCAAGGAGGTGAAAGCTGACAAAGTCTTCACCGATAAATTTAGCGGCAAGACGACTAACCGCCCAGGGTTAAAAGCAATGCTGCAATTTATTCGGGAAGGTGACACCGTTGAAGTCATCAGTCTGGACCGATTGAGCCGTAACTATCAAGATATCCAGCATCTAGTGCAACGATTCAAGGATATCGGCGTCAAATTGGTTGTTGACGACCTCCCGCAGACGCACACTGGCAACGAACTAGTTGACCAGTTTATGTTGGATATGATGATCAACTTAATGGGGTTTGTGGCTCAAAATGAGCGTGAAAAGATTAAAGAACGCCAGCGGCAAGGCATTGAACAAGCCAAAAAGCGTGGAGCCTACAAAGGCAGGGCTAAGAAGTATGCTGCTGATTCCTCCGATCGGGAAGGTAAGCTGGTCTTTGAAGGTATCAAACGCGATTATCAGGCTGGTGACTATCAAAGCAAGGCTCAGTTAGCGCGTAAGTACGGTATCTCGAGGCAGCAACTGTACCGGATCCTAAATTTGATCAAATAAAAAAGCGCCAGCCGAAGCCAGCGCAGAAAAAGAAGCAATACTATTTCGTCACCTTACGGATCAGAGCAATCACCTTTTTGATTGATTTTTTAATGTGCTTTTTAGGCACAAAGATAATGATTAGCCAAAAATGGCCCATGGGGTTCACCCCCAGTTGCACTTACAATTTGAGGTTGGTGGCCTCGGAGTGCTTCATCATTGTATCATATTATTATCATGGTATAATGTAGCTAAGATAATGATTAGCCGGAGTGCAAATTGGGATCAGTTGGTTACTTATTCCGAGCCGGCGGGGCATCTGAAAAGATGCCCTTTTTTATTATCTAGTCATTTTTGCAAATCCAGACATAATAATGCTCCTAATTAGCTGTATCAATATTCTTTAGAGACAATTTATCACAAACAGCCCCTAATGATAAACTGTAAAAATAGTCGTTTTAATTGTATAAGTTTTAATTGTATAAATGGTAAAAACGTATCTTATTTAACGAAAAAAAAACAAAAAAGCAACGTGAAATAATGAATAGTAAATTAAACGTGTAAGTTTGCTATGATGAAAAAGTAAAAAAGAGGAGGAGAAAACCTAAAAATCTCTTATTTAACTGCTCTCGTCTTCTTTATTGTCGCCGTACTAGTTGCCAATCTATAACAGGAGGTGCGGACTAATGGCAAATCTTTTAAACTACTTCCGGCGATGCTGGAACTATATTATCCATCACCGTTGGTCTAAGGACATCCTCCGGGCCAACCTCTTCTATATCTTTCTTGTGGTCGTGTACAACCTCTGCCACTTCTCCCTCGCCGTCATCCATTGGCACATCTTTAACCAGTTCTTCTGGCGAACCTCTGCCTCTTCTTAAAGCTCAGCCTCGACATCTTAGATCGCCTTCTCCGTCAAAGATAACACCTGACGAGCGCTTATCAAGATTGAAACTGAGTAAGATAATAAGGCCACGACATTTTTCCGTGTCGTGGCCTTATTTGATTTACTATTTAACTTTTTCGGTGATACCGTAACCTGTCTTTGCCTTGTTACTAATTCGTCGCCTTTTGGGCATTTTGATTTTCGTAATTCTGAACCATTTCCTCCAGACTCTCGGCAGTATGATTCTTCCACCAAGACGAAAGAACAGATCCTGAGATATTGTGCCAGATACTGAAGAGGGTCGAAGCGATGGCAGCAGCTGGCGAGAAGTAAGTCAAGGCTAGCGTTGCCCCTAGGCTAGAATCCTGCATCCCAACCTCAAAAGTAAGGGCCTTTTGTTGCGGTTGATGTAATCGGAGCACCCGTGAGAATAAGTAACCCAAAGTATAACCCAACAGATTATGCAACATAACTACCGGGATAACAACTGCTGTGGCCGCCGTAAATAGGTTGGCATGATTAGCTGAAACCACGGCCCCAATGATGGCAAGGATTGCAAGCTGGGAAACGATTGGTAGGAAGTCCAAAACTGGCGCCAGTCGTTTACCAAAGAAGGTATGAACTACTACCCCAAGAACGATAGGGAGAACCACAATTTCAAGCGTACTCATAAATAAACTCTGCGTTGGTACCTTAACGTACTGGCCAGCAAATAAGTATAGGATTGTTGGCAACATTACCGGGGCTAACAACGTTGATAAGGCCTCAATTGAAACATCCAAGGCAACATCCCCGCCGGCCAAGTAGGCCATAACACTTGAAGAGGTCCCACTAGGACAAGCTCCTACTAAGATAACCCCGGCGGCCGTTGCGCCTTTCAACTGAAATACCAAACATAGCAGCCAGGCTAGACTCGGCATGATGACGTAGTGGGCAACCGTCCCCAGCAGAACTGGAATAGGTTTTTCAACGATCCGTTTGAAGTCTTGACCTGTCAGGGTTAGCCCCATTCCAAAAAGAATTACTCCTAATAAATACTTAGTATTTGCAACAACTGGTGCTGAAAAGCTTGGTACAAAGTAGTTAAACACTGCCCATAAAACCACAAAAAGTGTGAACCATTTGCTTAACCACCTTCCAAATGAAACAACCTTCTTCATCTCTTTTTCCTCCTTTATGCTCTTAACCGTGGTAGCCAAGCGCAATCTTGGCAAACCTACTCATGCGATCTGGTGTCCAGGCTGGTTCCCATACAACCTCGATTTGAACCTTCTTAACACCTTCTACCTTGCGTAGTGCTGAATCAATCATCTGTTGCAGCACGTCTGTGATGGGGCAGCCCATCGTTGTCAGGGTCATCCGGACCGTAACTACCCCCTCAGCGGTCATATCAACACCATAGATCAAACCAAGGTTAACCAGATCAATCCCCAGCTCTGGATCAATTACATCTTGCAAGGCTTTGATAATTTGGTCAGCAACTGGATCGCTTGTCTGCACATCCGTCATGGTCTACCCCCCTTTTCTTACTTTAATTCATTAGCAACCTTAGATAATTGTTCATAGCCAACCATCACGCCTCCAGTATCAGCCGAGGTGACTAGTGCCTGGTACCGGGCCAGATAACCGTGCTTAACCTTTGGCTGGAATGGTGGCAGTGACTGCCGCCGTCTATCAAGTTCTTCCTCCGATACCAGCAAATCAACCGTCCGCTTAGTCAAATCAATATGAATGCGGTCACCATTTCTAACAAGCGCGATCTCGCCTCCAGAAGCGGCCTCTGGCGAAACGTGACCGATACAGATACCGTGAGTAGCTCCTGAGAATCGACCATCTGTGATCAGTGCTACGTCTTTTTCCAAGCCCCGACCAATAATGTCGGAAGTTGGATTCAACATTTCAGGCATTCCTGGACCTCCCTTAGGTCCCTCATACCGAATGACAACTACATCTCCTTTCTTAACGGTACCGTCATCAATCCCCTTAACGGCAGCATCGTGTGAGTCAAAGCAAACTGCTTTCCCGGTAAATTCCTTAATATCAGGATCAACCCCGGCAGCTTTGATAACCGAACCTTTTTTAGCAATATTACCGTACAATACTGACAAACCACCCACTGGCGAATACGCCTTGGCAACTGGTCGAATAACTTCCTCATTTTTTGAATAGTGGCCAGCTACATTTTCTCGAATCGTTTTGCCAGTTACCGTTGGTCGATCTGGATGGAAAACCTCTCCTCCCATCTCAATCAATTCATTCATAATTGCTGGCATCCCACCAGCATTATGAACGTCCTCCATCGTCCAGTGGGAGGATGGGGCAATTTTGGCGATATGCGGTGTTCGTTCGGCAATCTTGTTAATATCCTTCTCGGTATAATCAACTCCGGCCTCATGGGCAATCGCTAAACCATGGAGAACTGTGTTTGTAGAACCACCCATTGCCATATCGGCGGCATAAATATCATCAAAGGCCTCCTTGGTCATGACATCACGCGGCTTTAGGTTCTGCTTAACGACCTCAACAACCCGCCTTGCAGCCTGACGGACCAGTTCCTTTCGCTGTTCAGACACGGCTAGTGCCGTCCCGTTAAATGGCAAGGCCATTCCCATTGCCTCCATCAGGCAGTTCATCGAGTTGGCGGTAAACATACCAGCACACGACCCACATGTTGGGCACGCGTTTTGTTCCATCTCCAGAAAATCAGCCTTGGAAATCTTGCCATCTTTAAAGGCTCCTACCGCTTCAAACATATTTGATAAAGTGATCGCCTTCCCATTAGGATCAAGTCCTGCTTTCATCGGGCCCCCAGAAACAAATACTGCGGGAACGTTGGTCCGGGCTGCTGCCATCAGCATCCCCGGCGTGATTTTGTCACAATTTGGCATAAACAATACTCCATCAAACCAATGCGCATTAATCACCGTTTCGGCGGAGTCCGCAATCAGTTCACGACTCGGGAGCGAGTAACGCATTCCAATGTGGCCCATCGCAATCCCATCATCAACACCAATCGTATTAAACTCGAATGGCACCCCGCCGGCTTTACGAATTTCTTCCTTAGCGATATCTGCTAATTCACGTAGATGAACATGCCCCGGGACGATTTCAATATAGGAGTTACAAACCGCGATGAATGGTTTATCCATGTCTTCAGGTCGCTTAATTCGACCAGTGGCATACAAGAGGCTTCGACCAGGTGCGCGGTCAACACCCTTAGTAATCTCATCGCTTCGTTTTTGAAGTTTATCGGCATCAAAAGAAAAGTTCAGTGTTCCCATCTATATCACCTCAATAAATGATTTCCCAGAGTAATTAGTGAAAAAGAAAACGGTCAACAGCTTTGACAGCTGTTGACCGTTAAAAGGATGGTCATCATCACTGCCCAGATCTAACTGATAATCTGGGCAACAAGAATTAGCGCCCAAATCACATAATGATAATGACGCTAATGACAATTAATGATTGTTGTGCTGATTGATGAGTCATTCTTTTTCTCCTTAAAATTAGAAAATTATTAAAATTAGATTAGTTTTAGGATAACATGGAAATTCGAAAAGTCAACTTTTATTTTCGTCATTTGGCAGATTGTAAAATTTAAGTTGAACATTTAAGTGGACAGAAAAACCCATCAAGGTCTTTAATCGTGTTACCACAACATTCCATTAGAAAGAAGGACCTTAAT
>DBOT01000080.1:5755-6084 GCA_002299975.1 Lactobacillaceae bacterium UBA639 | reverse complement strand
GGAAGGGGCCGGTTGCTGGGACTGGCCGATTGGGCGCAATCCGGCCGATCCCCGCTGGCGAGCAGTGAACGGCCTCCATGCTCAGCCGGCACGGACCTTCTACCATAGCTTAGCTGCGGGTGACCAGCGTTCCCTGGTTCACCTACGCCTGGCGACGGGGCGGACCCACCAACTCCGGGTTCACCTTGCCCATAGTGGGCACCCAATTGTTGGCGACCCGATCTATAATCGCGACTCTGACGAGCAGATGCTTCTCCATGGGACATGTCAGCAGTTAGTGTTGCCGTTTACTTTTCAGAAACGAAAAATAGTGGCTCCTCTACCAACAT
>DBOT01000080.1:3009-5649 GCA_002299975.1 Lactobacillaceae bacterium UBA639 | reverse complement strand
CCATTTTTTGATCCACATAACTGGGCAACTGTCGTCACATCTGGCCAGGACTGGTTGATCATCTTCTCACTGGTAATGATCGAATGTCTGCTGTCGGTCGATAATGCGGTCGTTTTGGCTGCCCAAACACGAGTACTACCGACGCTGAAGGAACAGGAAGAATCGTTATTCTACGGGATCTGGGGCTCCTACCTCTTCCGTTTCCTGATTATTGGGATTGGGACCTACCTGATCAACTTCTGGGAGATCAAGGTTATTGGGGCGGCCTACCTGATTTACCTGGTCTACCGTTTCTTCCACAACAAGTTCTTTGGCAAGCGATCAAAGCGTAAGGTTCGTAACCGGGCAGCCGGTCTGACGGGGCGGAAGCGTTTCTGGTCGGTTGTCGCACAAATTGAATTCATGGATATCATTTTCTCTGTTGACTCCGTGCTGGCCTCGCTGGCAATTTCACCTAATCCGGTGATTGTCTTAATCGGGGGCCTGATCGGGATTGCCTGCATGCGGGGAGTCGCGGAGATTATTATGCGCTTGATGCGTAAGATTCCGGAACTGGAACCGATGGCTTACGTGCTGATCTTCATCATCGCGATCAAGCTGTTCTTGACGATTCCGGCAATCGACATCGAGATCCCATCCGATATCTTCGGAATGTTCATGCTAGCAGTCTTCGTCCTGACAATCATTATCCACTTTGTCCGGCGCAAGACTAAGCAGAAGGAGGAATAACAAATAATGGCAATTGAGGCAACGGCGACGGACTTTGATCAGCAAGTGACTGGTCCACTGACAGTCGTCGACTTCTGGGCACCATGGTGCGGTCCCTGCAAGATGATGGACCCGATCATGGAGAAGCTTGAGCAAACTTACGGTGACCGGATTAAGTTTGTCCGGTTTAACGTTGATGGTAATCAGGATATTGCCCAGCGCTACCACGTCATGAGTGTGCCGAGCCTGGTCCTGTTCCGTGATGGTCAGGCCAAGGAGAAGGTAACCGGAGTATACCCGGAGGCCAAGTTGGCCCACTACTTTGAACGTAAAATCGCGGAATAAATTATGCTATAATTATATATAGAGATGTGTTGTCGAGTGCGTGGCACATGACAAACACAAAAGCCTTCAGCAAGGTCCAAAGTTGCTGAAGGCTTTTTATGTAGGTCTGATTACCGGGGTTTCCTCGGTAATAATCGCATTATTTAACGTTTAGCAAAATGCGATCTACAATGAAGTAAGAAGGGAGCGGTGAAGTAATGACGAGCAAGGATTTAATGACAATTATGAAGAATAACCGTGTAACGATTGATCCAGAGAAGAAGGGCGAGACCGCTGATGTCTTTGAGATTGATCACCATCGTTTCGGCTATCTGGACCGGTACGGCAATGTTTACCTCAATGAGTATGGCGAGGAGAAGTCTCGGCCGCTGAGTCTGGGGAAGCATTTCTTCAGCCGGTGGGTACATCGGGCTGCTGAAGGCTTTCGGACCAACCTTCGCCGCCTCGACAAGTGGCAGGCCGCTTAATAATATAATCAATTATTACCTAAAAGAGCGAGATAACAGTCATTCACGACTGCTATCTCGCTTTCTTTATTAATCTTCAAAGTACTGGTACAGCTTATCGACGGTCAACGCCTGCTTCTCTTCGCCAGTGAAATCCGCCTTGATCTGCCCATCCTTTAAGACAATCAGTCGATTACCATAGGTGAGGGCGTCTTCAAGGTGGTGGGTGATCATCAGGGCGGTCAGGTGGTCCTTAGTAATTCGCTCGTTCGTGGCGTGGAGGAGGTTCAGGCTGGTGTGGGGATCGAGGGCCGCGGTATGTTCATCCAAAAGCAGGATGTCGGGCCGCTTCAGGGTCGCCATCAGGAAACTTAGTGCCTGCCGTTGTCCACCGGAGAGGGCCCCCGTTGCCGTAGTCATCCGATTTTCTAGGCCGTTGTTCATGGTGGCCGCCAGCTTGGTGAAGCGCTCCATGTTCTGCTTAAGTTTGCGAAGAACTAAGTGGCGGTGTTCACCACGTTTCGTGGCCAGGAGCATGTTCTCAGCAACGGTCATCCGGGGCGCCGTTCCCAACTTGGGGTCTTGGAAGACCCGGGCGAGGAAGGACGTCCGATCCTCTTCACTGGTCCGCGTGATGTCTTGACCATTGTGGAGGATCTGACCATTATCAGCGCGTAGGTTCCCACCGATGACGTTGAAGAGGGTGGACTTCCCGGCCCCGTTCGTCCCGACGATCGTAATGAAGTCACCAGCGTTGATTTGTAAGTTAATCCCTTTCAGAATCAATGTCTCGTTGGCAGTACCCTTATTTACCAGGGTTTGTACGTTCTTCAGTTCCAAAATTGGTTTACTCATGTGGCCGGACTCCCTTCAGAATAGGTTTCTTGATGTTGAGCCGCTGTTCAAACTGCGGAATCATCATGCAGATGGCGAGGACAATGGATGAAATCAGGTTGAGGTCGTTTGCGGAGAAGCCGAGTTGGAGGACTGCCAGCAGGATGATCCGGTAGATGATACTACCAAGGGTCACGGCAACTAACCGCTGGTTCAGGGTCAGTTCCCCGAAGGCCACTTCACCGATGATGATCGATGCCAGAGCGATAACGATGGTCCCAATCCCCATGTTGATGTCGGCATAACC
>DBOT01000080.1:490-2842 GCA_002299975.1 Lactobacillaceae bacterium UBA639 | reverse complement strand
CCAGGAAGAGGACCATCAGGATGGTGATAATTACAACGACGATGAAGCCAAGGGTCACACTGTCAAAATATTGGGGAAGGTCGCGGAGGGCGCCGTTGAAGAGGGTTGGCTGGCCCAGTAGTGAAATATTGGACTTACCCATGATCCGCAGGTTAACGGAGTAAATGGCGGTCATGGTCAGGATCCCGGCCAATAGACTCGGAATCTTACTCTTGGTGTAGAGCAGTCCGGTGATCAAACCAGCGATCATCCCGGCGACTACGGCAAGGAGGGTCGCAAGTAGCGGGCTCACCCCGTTAGTGATAGCAGTTACCGCGGTGGCGGCACCGAGCGGGAAGGTTCCTTCAACGGTCATGTCACAGAAATCAAGAATACGGAAGGTCAGGTAGAGGCCCAGGCCCAGGAGTGCCCATAAGAGCCCCTGACCGATTGCGGAAACGACGAGATTCATTTGTAGATCACTCCTTCAGTTTTTGCTTCGTGTTCAAAGTGCTTAGGAACGTTGAGACCGAGCTTACGGGCCTGCTTGAGGTTGAGGATTGGTTGACCGTGCCGGACAAACTCGATTGACATGTTGCCGGGCTTCTTTCCCTTCAGAATGGCGACGGTCATCTTAGCACCACGGACCCCCAGATCATACTGGTTGACGCTGTAGGTAGCAACCCCACCCTGCTTGACCATGGTTCCGGCAGCGGGGAAGATCGGCTTGTTGGCGGCGTTGGCATTCTTGACCAGCGTCTGCATGGCCCCGGCGATCGTGTTGTCGGTTGGGACAATCACTGCGTCGACCTGGCTGAGCATCTGTTCAGAAACTTGGTTGAGGTCGTTACTGTTGGCGATTGAGTAAGCCTTGAGGTTGATCCCCATCTTCTTGCATTCCCGCGCAATCTGGTGATAACCGGCAACTGCTGAGGAATCACTGGAAGTGTAGATTACTCCAAGTGTCCGCAGCCGGGGCATGAACTCCTTGATCAGACGAAGCTGTTCATTAATCGGTGCCTGATCGGAGACCCCGGTGATGTTGCCGCCGGGGTGCTGGTTGTTCTTGACGAGGCCAGCTCCCTTGGGATCGGTTACCGCCCCAAGGACGATTGGCGTCCGGCTAGTTGAGTTGGCAACCACTTGGGCAGCCGGGGTCGTGATCCCAAAGATTACGTTGGCGTGGTCGTCTACCAGCTTGGCAGCCATCGTCTTGAGGTTACTCTGGTCGCCGTTAGCGTTTTGGTATTCGATTTTGATGTTCTTACCGTTGTGATAGCCTTCGCGGGCCAGCTCATCAACATAGCCCTTGTAGATCTGATCAAGCGCAGGGTGGTGCATCAGTGTCAGAACACCGACCTTAGGGATTCTTTGCCTACCAAATTGGTTATTTTCGGTGAAGAAGGCGACCCCGAGAAAAACAAAAATAATAGCAATGAGGGTATACATTCTTTTCATCTTAAAGTTTTCACACCTTTCTAAACAAAAAAGCGAGGGCCCACATTAGGACTCTCACTTTGGTCAGCCAAATAAAAAGTCCGCATGTGGATCCATGCGGACTGAATGCCATTCTAACTTCAGCCGGCACAGATGCAATCTGCTCTCAGGTTGCATCGATGCCGAAACAACCCGAATTACCGGCTTTGCCAACGAGTATTAACGTTGTGAAGTTGAGATTGGTTCATTGTACTTGCTCCCTTGTCATTTGTTGCACCTAGTATAACTAAGGACTGGGAGCCTGTCAATAATTTTATTAAAATTTTCTAATTTTTATTGGTTCATGCTGATGTAGAAGTTTGGCCGGTAGTATTGAATATTACCTTCCTGAACATTCTGACCAGGGGTTGGGGCCTGGATATAGTTACCGTTACCTTCTGCAATGGCCACGTGGTATGGTGCGCTTTCCGTTCCCCAGAAGTAGAGGTCCCCACTCTGGGCGTTTTCAACATCGTACTTGTGTTGACCCAGGTTGGTTTGTTGGTAGGTGGTCCGGTAGTTTGGTCCTAAGTTGTAGGAGTATTGAACCAGGCCGGAGCAGTCAAAACCACTTGGCGTGTTACCACCCCAAACATAAGGAACCCCGATCATGGAACGAGCAGTGGCCACGGCACTAGAGGTGTTGGTACCCGTAGCTTCACTAGCCTGACTAGTAGTGTCAGTAGCACCCGATTGGGCAGGCTGAGCCGTTGATTGACTAGCACTGTTGTAGCTTGCAGCATTTTCTTCGACCGTTCCGTAAGAGATGGTGTAGTTGCTCATGGACTGAAGAGCAGCGGCGGAATTGGCCTCATAGCTGGTTTGGGTTGCAGCAGCGTTGGTGGCACTAGTCGTGGCGGTTGCCTGACTGGCCGGGGTGCTGCTTAGGGTTGTGAC
>DBOT01000080.1:0-436 GCA_002299975.1 Lactobacillaceae bacterium UBA639 | reverse complement strand
TATTAGAACCAAGAGCGGTGGTTAAACTAACCGTGTTGGCACTCAATGGGGTTGCCACATTGTTAGCACTGCTGGTTGTTGTATCATTTGAATTAGTTGAGGCACTGGCAGCTGCACTGGTAACATTAGCGGCCGTGGCGGTCGTATCACCGTTACCGGCAGTCTGACTAACGTTGCTAGTAGCGGAGTCAGGAATGATCAGTTGTTGGCCAATCTGGATGAGGTTTGGATTGGCCAGCTGGTTCCGCTGGGCAATGGCGTCAACAGTTGAATTGTACTGCTGAGCAAGGCCCCAGACGGTATCACCGGATTGGACCTGAACCTGGGTATCAGCATTGGCCCCGGTAGCGATGGCCAGAGCACCGGCAGCACCAAGGGTTGTGATTAATGTCTTTGATACAATTGCTTTTTTGATAATAATTCACTCCTAAAATAC
>DBOT01000043.1:5065-5469 GCA_002299975.1 Lactobacillaceae bacterium UBA639 | reverse complement strand
TAATTATGATCAATCGTAACGTCTTCGTGACCATCGTATTCTTCAACCGCCACATGCACCGTTTCATTCATAGCCGTTGGGATGTTCTTCCCAACAAAGTCCGGACGAATTGGCAGCTCCCGGTGTCCCCGGTCAACCAGGACCGCCAAAGAAATCCGCTTTGGCCGGCCCATGTCCATCAGGGCATCGAGGGCGGCCCGAACTGTCCGCCCAGTAAAGAGTACGTCGTCGACCAAGATAACGTGTTTGTCAGTGATGTCGACATCTAGCTGATCGGTTTTAACCTTAGGCTCCCGATGAGGGTCTGGCACGTGACGATCATCACGGTACAGCGAAACATCCAGGGCTGCTACCGGAACATTGACGTTTTCCAGCTGATTGAGCCGCTTGGCTAACCGCTTAGC
>DBOT01000043.1:152-4996 GCA_002299975.1 Lactobacillaceae bacterium UBA639 | reverse complement strand
ATAATCTCATAAGTAATCCGGGTCAGTGCCCGTTGCATGCTTGAACCATCAACAACTTCATGTGCCATTTTTGCCACTCCTCTTCTATTTTCAATAAAAAGCTCTTCCTTAATTACCATTAAAGAAGAGCCGCTGACTTTCTACCGTCCCTTGATGGTCTCACTGAACCATTTAAAGGTAATTATATTTATTTTACGGGTCAAAGGGGACCCTGTCAATCATCGCTATTCCGCAAACTTGTCCATCCAATCCTGAACCATGCTGCTGATGTTGTTCCAGATATCCTTAAAGCCACTCTCATTCTTTAGGTCGTTAACGATCTGCACACCGTTATCCGGATCCTGGCGCACCTGCTCAACCACGTTGGTAACCTGGTTCAAACGATTCTTTGTGCTGTCGTCGACCTTGCTATTCAGCTGTTGGTTCTGGCTTTCGATCTTGTCCAACCGCTGGTTCAATGCCGCCTGATCCTTATCATGTTGGTACTGTTTGACAGCCCCCCGCAGTTCGGCAACCTGGTTGGCCAGCTTCTGGTTATCACCACTCAACTTAGCAACACTGCTGGAATTGTCGGCGATCTGACTACTCTGCTGGGCATTGTTGGCAGCCTGGTCCTGCTGTTGATGGCGGTGACTAGTCCACCCCCAGAGCAGGCAGATGATCACGACCACCGCAATCAAGCCCCATAACCAGCCATGTTTCTTCTTCGGAGTAGCCGGATTCGTGGATTGGCTAGCCGGCTGAGTCGGTGCAGTCGACTGTGCCCGCATTGGTCGAACATCCAGGGTAACACTCGTCTGGGCGGTCTGGCCGGTTGCGTCCATCACACTCAGAACCACTGGGTATTCCCCCTGCTGATTGATGTTGACCTGGGTAAGGTTAAACAAGACTTTATCCGTCAAGTCGGCCCCGTCACTCCCCGTTGCGTGAACCCCCAGTTGTTGTTTAAGGTCTTCCTGATTGATCGTCTGTCCCAGTGGCCAATCAAGATACTGCCGTACCGTGGTTATTGTTAAAGCCATCATCACTCACCCATTCCTCGTTTTTCCTTAATTGTACCACGCCCAAGCAACGAAAAGGCGGGGCGCCAAGTGGCACCTCGCCTTTTTAATATCATCTTTATTCTATTAAAGTTCCCATGGGTTCTTGATGATGATCGTCTGAATCCGGTCCGCACCAACAGAAACCGTAGCCAGTGGCGTATCGGACAGTTCGCTAACCCGCTTCAGGTAGTTCTGGGCGTTGATTGGCAGGTCTTCAAACTTCTTAACACCAGTGATATCTTCATCCCAACCTGGCAGTTCTTCGTAGACTGGTTCACAACGGTCCAGTTCCTTCAGGCTTGCTGGGTAGTAGTCAATCTGCTTGCCATCAAGCTTGTAGGAAGTACAGATCTTAACGGTCTTTAAGCCAGTAAGAACATCCAGCAGGTTCAAGCTGAGGCAGGACAAACCAGAAACCCGGCGTGCGTGACGCATGGCAACACTGTCAAACCAGCCAACCCGCCGTGGCCGACCAGTAACGGTCCCGTATTCGTGACCGGTTTCCCGGATCTGGTCACCGATTTCATCAGTCAGTTCAGTTGGGAATGGACCAGCACCGACACGGGTGGAGTAGGCCTTGCAAATACCGACAACGGTGTTGATCTTGTTAGGACCCACACCAACCCCAGTGCAGACACCACCGGCAATTGGGTTGGAAGCAGTGACGTATGGGTAAGTCCCCTGGTCGACATCCAACATTACCCCTTGAGCCCCTTCAAAGAGGACCTTCTTGCCTTGATCTAAGGCGTCGTTGACGATCCGGGACGTGTCAGTAACGTACTTCTTCAGTTCTTGACCATATTCATAGTAGCTTTCGAAGATGTCGTCGAAGTTAATCGGATCAACATGGTAAAGCTTGGTGAACAATTCGTTCTTTTCGGCCAGGTTACGTTGCAGCTTAATCTTAAAGGTATCCTTTTCCAAAAGGTCACACATCCGGATACCAACCCGGGAAACCTTGTCCATGTAGGTTGGGCCGATCCCGTTCTTGGTAGTACCAACCTTGTGATCACCCTTAGCTTCTTCTTGGCACTTATCAAGCAGGATGTGGTATGGGAAGGTCACGTGGGACCGACTGGAGATCCGGAGACCAGAAACGTCGATTCCATTGTCTTGCAGATAGTGGAGCTCCTTCAACAGGGCCGGTGGGTTGATAACCACACCGTTCCCAATAACGGCCAGCTTGTCCTTTCCGAAGATCCCAGAAGGAACCAAACGCAGGGCAAACTTTTTACCGTCGAAGGCAATGGTATGACCGGCGTTGTTACCACCTTGGGAACGAACAACAACGTCCGCATCCTGGCTGAGGTAATCGGTCATCTTCCCCTTTCCTTCATCGCCCCATTGACTACCAACAATTACAACTGATGACATTTCTTATTCACCTCATCGTTTATTTTCGTAAAAAGCGCTTTTACTTACTTATCCTACCGAAAATCAGTTCCATCGTCAATAACTTTTCCGAACCATTTTTCAACAGTCACAAATAATAATCCACCTTTTAGTTGACGTTAGCTGGTGAGAAGTGCATAATAGCATACGGTAATTTTATGCTAAAAAGGAGCTATTCTTGTGCAAACGTTCGATTATGACGATATTCAACTAATCCCTAACAAGTGCGTGATCAAGAGCCGCCGGGAAGCCGATACCAGTGTGAAATTTGGCCCCCGGGCCTTCAAGATTCCAGTCGTTCCCGCCAATATGGAGAGTGTCATCAACGAAGACCTAGCCGTATGGTTGGCGCAAAACGGCTACTACTATGTAATGCACCGTTTCCAGCCAGCGGACCGGGCCGGTTTCGTTAAACGGATGCACGAACGGGGCCTATTCGCCTCTATCTCTGTGGGGATCAAGGATGCTGAATATGACTTTATTGATCAACTAAAAGCCGAACATTTGGATCCAGAGTATATTACAATTGATGTTGCTCATGGTCATTCGGATTTTGTCATCAAGATGATCCAGTACATCAAGAAGAATCTCCCGATGAGTTTTGTCACTGCTGGTAACGTGGCCACTCCTGAAGCGGTCCGGGACCTCGAAAACGCTGGCGCTGACGCTACCAAGGTCGGCGTGGGGCCCGGCAAGGCCTGCATCACCAAGCTCAAGACCGGCTTCGGAACCGGGGGTTGGCAGTTAGCGGCCATCCGCTTGTGCGCTAAGGCCGCACGGAAGCCGATCATCGCTGACGGCGGGATTCGCCACAATGGAGATATCGCCAAGTCAGTGCGTTTCGGGGCAT
The DNA here is from genome assembly GCA_002299975.1 of Lactobacillaceae bacterium UBA639. Classification (GTDB taxonomy): domain Bacteria; phylum Bacillota; class Bacilli; order Lactobacillales; family Lactobacillaceae; genus Limosilactobacillus. The sequence goes on along the minus strand of DBOT01000043.1, from coordinate 1,711 downwards.
CGATGGTCATGATCGGTTCAATGCTAGCCGGTCACCTGGAATCACCCGGCCACATTATCACCATCGACGGCAAACGGTACAAGCAGTACTGGGGATCAGCCTCCGAAGTCCAGAAAGGTGCCTACCGGAACGTTGAGGGTAAACAAATGCTGGTGCCATTCCGGGGTTCCATCAAGGATACCCTTCGTGAGATGCAAGAAGACCTGCAGTCTTCCATCTCCTACGCCGGTGGCCGCGACCTAGAGGCTATTCGCCGCGTTGACTACGTGATTGTTAAGAACTCAATCCTAAACGGTGACTACTAGTAAAAAAGGACATTTTCCGTGATGGAAAATGTCCTTTTTTTCTGATCATGGTTCAAATTCCTGACTACCCGGAATGACCATGATGTAGTTGAGAATCCGCTGGGCGTAGGAGCGGTGACTATCATAGGAGTGGATTGCCGCGTTGAGTTCCTGCAGATTATTGGTGATGACCCCATCGACATTATCGTACATTGCCTGCATCATCACTGGCCGCTCATCCACCGTCCAGGAATAGACCAGTTTATGCTGAAGGTGGGCTAGGTTAATAAAGTCATCCGTCAGGGTTGAATACTCCATCGAGTAGCCATCCGCCGCAATATTCGGGTAAGTGAAGTTATAGGGCTGAATATAAATAACTGGTAATTGTGGTGCTAGCTTATGCATCCCCGTCACCACCCGGTAATCCAGGGACTGAACCTGGTCGCCATGCCGTTCCAGCGTCTTCGCATAGCGGTTGCTAAACCGGGTCAGCATTCCTCGCGAATCGTGCGGGGAGGTCTTGACCTCCACCAGAAGCTTCTGGTGAAGACGGTCGGCCGCCTTCAGGTAATCATCGAAGCTGGCAATCTTGGCCCGGTAGCCGTTCTCGTGGACCGTCAGGCGGGTCAGCTGGCGCAGGGTTAGCTGATAGGGTGCCTTATTGACCCCCGCCAACTCCTCGAGGTTCTCATCATGCATGACGACAAACTGGCGGTCCTTGGTCTCATGCACATCCATCTCAACATAGTCCGGATGAAGACGGTGGGTTTTCTCAAGCGCCGGGACCGTGTTCTGCACGCCGTTCTTTTCGGCCACGCCCCGGTGGGAAATCGTCACGGGACGGCGATTATTTCCTGTCAGGTAGAAACCGCTGCTGACCGCCGTCACCAGGACAATCAGGCTCCCGGCAACCGCCAGTGTCCGTTTGATTCCCTGGCTAACGCTGAAGACTGCTGGAGTGGCCGGAATAGCATCACCGAGGGGACTGACCATGGTCATAATGGTTACTACTCCGATCCAGACAGCCAGACACTCACTACCCAGCTGGACCAGGGTCAAGTTGGCCACCGCCGTCACCAACGATAATTTCCCGGGTAGTAAATCCAGGATAAATTGCAGCCCCACTAACAGACCATAGAAGAGCGCCATGACCAGACCGGCAACCAGACTGATTACCAGGATCCGGGCAACCAGCGGCCACCACCGCCCGTGACTGATTTGACGCCAGCTATTGGCCAGGGCAACGCGCGGTCGCTGCCTTCGATACACCATCAG
>DBOT01000043.1:0-120 GCA_002299975.1 Lactobacillaceae bacterium UBA639 | reverse complement strand
CGGCAGGGCAAGCAGGTAACGCACGCCCAGCACGATCATCACCACATAGAAAACAATCAGCCCCGTCAGCAGGAAGGCGTTCCGGGTCATATAGTCGAGGATAAAAGCCGGGATCTGGAT
>DBOT01000052.1 GCA_002299975.1 Lactobacillaceae bacterium UBA639 | reverse complement strand
TTGGGCAAGCCGGGTTACGAAGAAGTCGGCAAGAAGCTGCGTGCCGAGATGGACGAAAACAAGTAAACTATTGTGAGCTGTTAGCTGTTATGGGCTGACGGCTCTTTTTAATGAGGTGAGCGCATTGCAGGAACGTTTACGTACTAACCTTGAACGTACCCAGAACCGCCTGGCTGTCTGGATCGTTTTAGTGATCTGTCTCTGGATTGTGAAGGCGATTATTGGCTGGGCCTTCTTACAGTATGTTATTTGGCTTGCGGCGGTCTACGTCGTCTTTCTCATGGGCCTCTGGCTTTATTTGGCGTGGCAACTGTGGCGATACGGAAAATAGTTAATAATAGAAAACGGGAAGCTGGTTTAGTTGTCAGCTTCCCGTTTCTTATTTAGTTGCTTTCCTGGATCAGCCCATTGAAGAAGTGCTTGATTGATACCTGGCCACCCGTTTGACGTTGACCCTGGAGGTAGGCGATCTCATTGTGAACATTCTTGTATTCATACAGATTGTTAGCGTACTCTAGAATGATGTCATTTTCCGGATAGTCGATGCACATGTGGGCGAGGTTGGTCAGTCCCGCACGGATATCACGCCGAACCCGTTGGAAGATGATCTTCTTGCCATGCTTATCGCAATGGTAGCTTTCTTCAAAGTTGATCTCCTCAAAGTCGAGTTCCCGCTCAATCATCATGTTGACGATACTGATGATCTCCTGGCCCCCGTTACCGGCAGTGATCCCGAGAAAGCGGAGGATGGACTTGGCGTTCTCCTTTTGTTTCTCCTTATAACTAATCGAAACCGTGTTACTGTTGGTAGCTGCTCCGCTGACCAGGTCCAGGATCTGCAACAGGCGCTTGGACATATCGATGTTCTGGCTGGCCAGTTTAATGACCGTCTTAACCTCGGCGATGTTTAATGGCTTTTCCAAGAAGAAGTCAATCCCATTCTTGTAAGCCCGAGTTCGTGTGGCGGGATCAATTGCCGGAGCCATCATGATGAAGTGCGGATAGTGACGACTGTCCTGGATACGACGGACCAGTTCGATTCCATCGATGCGCGGCATGGCAAGGTTAACAAACATGATATCAATACTGAGCCGCATGGCATCATCATAGGCTTGCTGCGAGCTGTTGGTGGTACCAACGATTGAATTGTTGAAGTCGTTTTCAATAATGTCTTTTAGCAATTCTGTGGAATTGTCGTTATCGTTAACAATATAAAAGTTCACGGGTCAAGACTCCCTTGTATTTAATGAAGAAAGATGAAGTTCTTTGAAACTCAGCAATATTCTATACCCCTGTGCGCATTTGCACAATGATATAATTTGTTGAAAGCGATTTTTCCCTTAAAAAGGGGATTTGTTTTATAAAAAGCGTGGGTCCGCTTTCATTGATGTTATAATGGGCCTTGAGGAGCCAAAAAAAGGAAATTTTCTTTTGCGTTTTTGCGATGTTATGCGAAGCTTCTTGAAGTATACCGGTATGATAGTAACTGTAATAACCAAGGAGGAATTAATTATGGCTTTTAATTTACGTAATCGTAGTTTCTTAACTCTTTCAGACTTCAACAAGCGTGAAATGGAATACATGCTTAACTTAGCCGAAGATCTGAAGAAGGCTAAGTACGCTGGTACTGAAGCTAAGAACCTTGAAGGTAAGAACATCGCTTTGATCTTCGAAAAGAGCTCAACTCGTACTCGTTGCTCATTCGAAGTTGGTGCTAAGGATGAAGGTGCTCACGTAACCTACTTAGGTCCTTCAGGCTCACACATTGGTCACAAGGAATCTGTTAAGGATACTGCTCGTGTTCTTGGTGGTATGTTCGATGGTATCGAATACCGTGGTTTCTCACAACGTAACGTTGAAACCCTTGCTAAGTACTCAGGTGTTCCAGTTTGGAACGGTCTGACTGACGAAGACCACCCAACTCAAGTTCTGGCTGACTTCTTAACTGCTCACGAAGTATTGAAGAAGCCTTACGAAGACATCAAGTTTGCCTTCGTTGGTGATGGTCAAGACAACGTTTCTAACGCCCTGATGCTCGGTGCTGCCGTTATGGGTATGGAATACCACGTTGTAACTCCTAAGGAATTGAACCCAACTAAGGAAGTTCTTGACAAGGCTAACGCAATTGCCAAGGAAACTGGCGCCAAGATCGTTGTTTCTAACGACGTTAAGGAAGGCGTTAAGGGCATGGATGTTATCTACGCCGATGTTTGGGTATCAATGGGTGAATCCGACGACATGTGGGAAAAGCGGATCAACCTGCTTAAGCCTTACCAAGTAACGATGGACGTTATGAAGGCTACTGAGAACCCTAACGTTCTCTTCGAACACTGCCTGCCTGCATTCCACAACCTTGACACTGAAGTAGGTAAGGAAATCTACAAGAAGTTCGGCCTTAAGGAAATGGAAGTTACTGACGAAGTCTTCGAAAGCAAGCACTCCGTTGTCTTCCGTGAAGCTGAAAACCGGATGCACACCATCAAGGCTGTTATGGTTGCAACCTTAGGTGAACAAGGCTAATCAAGGGAGGACTGCTACATGGCTAAAGTAGTTGTTGCCTTAGGTGGTAACGCCCTTGGTAAGTCACCTGAAGAGCAATTAAAGCTGGTTAAGAACACTGCTTCCTCACTGATCGGTTTAATCGATGCTGGTAACCAAGTTGTTATCAGTCACGGTAACGGTCCACAAGTTGGTGCAATTAACCTGGGGATGAACTTTGCTGCTGAAAATGGTAAGACGGCTGCCTTCCCATTCCCAGAATGTGGTGCCATGAGCCAAGGTTACATTGGTTACCACTTACAACAAAGTCTGCAAAACGAACTGCACAAGCGTTGGATGAACAAGAATGTGGCAACGATTGTTACGCAAATCGCTGTTGATCCACAGGACCCAGCATTCGATAACCCATCCAAGCCAGTTGGTGACTTCTACACGAAGGAACAAGCTGAGCAGATCGAGAAGGAAAAGGGTTACACCTTTAAGGAAGACGCTGGACGGGGTTACCGTCAAGTTGTTCCTTCACCACTGCCGAAGAAGATCATGGAACTCAACAGCATCAACACGCTGATTGAATCCGGTGACCTGGTTATCGCTGGTGGTGGTGGTGGTGTCCCAGTCATCATGACTGACGACGGCCTCCAAGGTGTTCCTGCCGTTATCGACAAGGACCGTTCAAGTGCCCTTCTGGCTGATCAAATCAGTGCTGATAAGCTGATCATCCTGACGGCGGTAGATTACGTTTACGTAAACTACGGTAGGCCAGATGAGAAGGTTTTGAAGACTCTGACAATCGACGAAGCCCACAAGTACATGGAAGAAAAGCAGTTCGCTGCTGGAAGCATGCTGCCAAAGATCGAAGCCTGCCTTTCATTCGTTGAAGGTCACCCTGAGCGTGAAGCAATCATCACTTCCCTCAACGGCCTTGACGATGCTCTGGCTGGTAAGGTTGGTACGGTTATCCGTGATAACTAAATATATAAAGGATGGCAATGGATTGGATAGATTCATTGCCATCTTTTTTGGTTTAAAGTATGTTAGAATGGCACTTGTGGAAATTTTAGATTGGAAAGTGGAATGTTATGACAAATAAAAAAGTCTTGGGGACGGTCATGATTATTGTGGCCTGTACTTTTTGGGGGATTTCGGGCTTATTTGCTAAGGCCCTCTTTAACGTGAGCGCCAGCATCACCTCAATGTGGTTGACGCAGACCCGGATGATCTCAGCTGGAGTGATCCTATTAATCATCAGTCAGTTTAAGGGTGATCACCCATTACAGATCTTTCACAACCTACATGATGCCTGGGTGATCTTTGCCTATGGTTTCTTTGGACTGGTACCGGTCCAGTTTGGTTACTTCATGGCGGTTCAGTACGGAAATGCCTCGATTGCGACGGTGCTGCAGTTTGTGGGACCATTCTTCATTATCGCCTACCTGGCAGCCTTCCGTCACATCCCGCCACGCCGGATTGAAATCATTAGTGCCATCATTGCCTTTATTGGGGTCTTCATCATTGCGACTCATGGCCGGATAAACCACCTGGCGGTAACGCCGCTGGTCCTTTTCTGGGGAATTGTGGCGGCGATTGGGGTGGCGACCAACACACTGATCCCACAACAGATGCTCCGGACTAACCGGGTGCCATCGATGGTGGTGACCGGCTGGGGACTTCTCTTTGCCGGACTAGCCCTGCTGGCCATTCATCCCGGTCAACCTCATATTCCTAATACCCTTACCGTTTGGGTTTGCTGGTTGGGAATCTTGATAATTGGGACCCTGATTCCGTTCCAGTTAGCCAATAATTCACTCAAATACATTGATGCGACTACCTTTAGTCTGATGGATGCCTTTGAGCCATTGGCAGCGACGATTGGGTCGGTCTTACTTTTTAACCTGCACATGACGGGGGCCGATATCCTTGGCTCGATTCTGGTTATCGTTGCCGTCCTGGCCATCAATATTCGGATCCCGGTTCACCATAAGGGTAGTGAGATCGGGTAAAAAAAGGAGCTGTTCACTTCGTTAATAACGAGGTGGACAGCTTTTTAGTATGGACAGATGATTGTTGTTGACTACTGCTGCTACTTTCACCGGTTGTTGGCGACTGTGAGTACAGCTTCTTAACGGCGTTGACGTCAGCTGGCTGGATCGTGTAGAAGGAGCCGGCTGGTTGCATGACTGAGGTACCATTATTGTGCTGAAGACCGATGGCGTGGCCCAACTCGTGCTCGGCAGTATTGATCACTCGTTGCTGTGAGTAACCATAGCTGGGATCAAGAAGGTAACCAGCGTTGAGTTGGACGTCAGCGTGAGTAAGGTAACCGGTCATGGCATTGGTCGTGGAGTTAGTCAACCCGGCAGCATTATCACTGTTTTCATTGATGGCCGTAATGGTAATATCGGCCTTGGATTTATCGCTAATTTGCTGGAAAGTAAAGGCCCCGGTACGGTTCCACTGACTGATTGCCGATTCCGCGGCGCTGCGAAGAACCGGGTTACTGAAGTCGACGTAGACCGTTGCCGTGGGGTGTGGCCAGCGGGAACCTGTTGTTGCATTAGCGTGACTCGGATTAACTTGTTGTGTTGATTCAGCGGGCTTTTTACCCGTCAAGCGATTGAGCCCGTTGTAGGTTAGTACTTGGGCATCATGGATGGCGACGTTGGTATACTGCTGAAACAGTGGGCTATTCTGGTAGGACCAGATAAGGACACCGAAAACTAGCAGGTAGATTAATGGTAGAAATAGGCGTCTGCGAATTCTGACCACCTCCTAATAACAGAGAGTTTATTATATTGTCCCATTATTGTCCATAAAAATGATGATTACGTGGCGATTTAATTATGATTTGGTGAATTGATTATGAAACAATTCACAAGGTGGGGTGGTGTGCGGTAAAATATATAGTAAAGATAGGGGAGTGAGTAAAATGGCACATGTTTTCAAAGTTCACGTTATGCTGAGTTGGGGCGAGCAACGTGACTACTTGGTGGCAAATGATGTTGAACCAGGCTTGGAGCACCGGTTGGCGACCAGGAAAAACTGGCAGGAAGTAATGCGCGGGGCGTTGATCAATGTGCCAGTTGCACCATACCTGCCCAGTGGTGAGCCGCTACCACCGATTGCGACAGCTAGGGTAGACGATGTTGTGGCAATCGCGGCTGAAGATGCCCCGGTGGATCTCCAGCGGACCCGGAGCCAGTTTATCATGGCGGATATCTGGCAGCACCAGAGCAGTACGGCTAACTATAATTACTTGCACCATGACTATGATGCAGAATCACAGAAGCAGATTCGGGCCGATATCGATCACTGGTGCACTGGGGCGGACACAGCGGCAATTTCAGCGGTGACTAAGGATCGTATTTTGACACAGGAAAAGAAATTAAAAAAAGAATTAGCCAAAAGGGTTGACTAATTCTGGATTATTCTGTATAGTAGTGACTGTTGTATGAAGCAACGTCATTGGGAATTGGCCAAGCGGTAAGGCGCAGGACTCTGAATCCTGGATCACTGGTTCGAACCCAGTATTCCCAATACTGATAAGTCGCAATCCAATTTTTATTGGGTTGCGGCTTTTTTGTTTTAAGTTCGCACTTTTGTTACAATGGTGATTGAAACAAGGAGAAAAAGAGAAATGGCAAGTAATTCTGATTCGATTTATTATGTTTTGACGAAAATTAAGCGGCACCCAGAGCTGATTATGATGCAGAAGGCCCGTTATACCAACACGATCATGATCGCAATTGATGATCAATTGAGGATTGCGGACGCAAATTTTTATTTTCCGGACCTGTCATTGATGGTTAATCGGCTCTCCAATGACTTTGTGGCGAAGAATGAAGACTTACTTGATGACTATTTTGCCATGACTAACAGTGATCAGCCGATCTATCATGATGTCTGGGTGACGACTTCCCACCTGCCAGCGAAACGGGCCTACCTCTTAGAGTTATCTTATGAGTAAGATTGCAAGAAAATAAAAAAGAGGATTGACAGTATTGGTGGGATAACGTATAATTCTTCTTGTACGTTATATGACATTGCCCGCTGGTCAAATTGGTTAAGACGTCGCCCTCTCAAGGCGGAGTTACGGGTTCGATCCCCGTGCGGGTGA
>DBOT01000070.1 GCA_002299975.1 Lactobacillaceae bacterium UBA639 | reverse complement strand
TGGGCGCAACGGCTTGATATGCTTCGTTATCAGGTTAAAGAAATCAGTGATGCTAACCTGAAACCAAACGAAGAGGACGAACTGACGAGTGAACGGGACCGGTTGGAGCACTTCCAACAGATCAATAACGCCCTCCAGCAGGCAGTCGCTACCTTCAACGAGGGGGACAACCCGGTTCTTGACCAGATTGCCACTGTAATGGATGCCATCAATGGGATCGCCGACTTCGATGATGCCTATGATCAGTTGAGCAAGTCCCTGAACGATGCCTACTATGCCCTTCAGGATGTTGCCAATGAGGCCGGTCAACAGCTCGACCTGCTAGAATTCGATGACGGCCGTCTGGCTGAGATTGACCAACGGCTGACGACCATCGGGGACCTGGAGCACAAGTATGGTGACCAGGTTAAGGATGTTCTCAACTACTATGCCAAGATCAAGAAGGAACTCGACGAGATGGAGAGTACGGCCGATAGTAACAGTAACCTTGAGGAGCGGTTGAACGCTGCCGAAAAGGAGCTGCACCGGATCGGTAAACAACTCAGTCAGGTTCGACAGAAGGCGGCCCACGAGCTTGCCAAACGGGTTCACCAGCAACTGCAGGAGCTTTACATGTCGAAGGCGGACTTCGAAGTGCACTTCGCCAATCACGGGGCCGACCAGTTCACCCCAACGGGAATCGACGAGGTGGAGTTTTATATTCGGACTAACCCAGGGGAAACGATGGGGCCTTTGGCTAAGATTGCCTCTGGTGGTGAACTCTCGCGGGTAATGCTAGCTCTGAAGACGATCTTTGCCCAGAATGAGGGGGTCACCAGTATTATCTTCGATGAGGTGGACACCGGAGTCAGCGGTCGGGTTGCCCAGGCAATTGCCGACAAGATCAAGCTGATTGCGGCCCACTCGCAAGTCCTCTGCATCACCCACCTGCCGCAGGTGGCCGCGGTCGCCCAGCACCACTTTCTGATCAAGAAGGGGGTTCATGATAACCGGACGACGACCCGGGTGACGGCGCTGTCAGCCGATCAGCGGGTTGATGAACTGGCCCGGATGCTTTCCGGTGAGAAGGTTACCCAGCTGACCAGGGAGCACGCACAGGAACTGCTTGAGATGGCGCATCCCGCCGGTAGTAAATAGAAAAAACTCACAATTGTGGTAATACCAGTGCTTGGTACTGACGATTGTGAGTTTTTAGTTTTAACAAGCCCCTTAACCAACGGATATTACTTAGTCGGCCCACCGTTACCAAGATACTAAGTCCTAACCCGGTAACCCAGGCAACCACGACAAACCATAGCGTGATTGGCAGCTTCCTCATTAATGACGTTAATATTTGTGTAGTTGCCACTGCTTAATCGCTTCCTTCTTAATTACTCTTTGCTTGATACTTAAATACGTTTTCGCCAAATGCTTGTTGTGATAATTGCTTCATGGTGCCGTCTTTCTTCAAGGCCTTCAGTGCACCATCAACCTTGCTGGCCAGTGGCTTGTTCTTCTTTGAAAAGAGGATGTAGGTTGGGTAGACCCGCACTGGCTTTGAGGTCTGAACCTGACTTAAGTGCCGTTCCTTAATGATGCTGGCCTCACCTAAATTGGAAGGATCGATCATTGCATCATACTTACCAGTGTTAACCCCGGTGAGCAACTGTTGGGTTGGGATCCCGGTGGTGGTCTTCACGTTGATCTTGTTACCATTTTGCTTATTCCAGGTGGTCAAAAGGTTGTACATCCCACCGTTAGCGTTGACTGGTGCTAATTCCTTGCCAGCAAGGTTATCGATCTTCGTGACCTTGTTCTTGAACTGCTGCTTGTTGTAGTAGATCCGGACAAGACTCAGGCCATCGTTTTCCTTGCCAAAGGCGTACTTCTTAGTTCGGGCAGGGTTCTTGTAGAAGCCGTTGACTGCCAGGTCATACTTACCAGAGTCTAGGCCGACCAGTTCGGCGTTCTGGGAAACGGCGTGATACTTAAACTTCACGTCGGGCAATTGCTGGTCGATTTTACGTAGGGCTTCGACTTCATACCCCTTCAGCTGACCGTTTTGTTCATATGATAGTGATCTGCTGGAGGATGATACGGCTACCTGGTAGGTCTTTGTCTTAGTGGCGTGGGCCGTTGCTGACTGACCAACCGTGGTGATACCACTGAAAAGGGCAATGCTGGCGGTTAAAACTGTACTGATTTTCATTAACTTATTCATTTTTTATCTCTCCATTACTTACATGCCAAAATGTGCTAAAAACAGTTGGGTGCGGGCTTGTTGCGGGTGATCAAACACTTGCTGGGCCGAACCGTGTTCGACGATAACGCCCTTTTCCATAAAGACCACCTGGTCGGATACTTCGCGGGCAAATTGCATTTCGTGCGTCGCCAGGATTGTCATGATTCCCGATTGGGTGACTTCTTTAATCGTGTCCAAGACCTCTTGGGTTAACTCCGGGTCCAAGGCGCTGGTCGGTTCATCCAGAATCATCAGCTTAGGCTTCATTGCCAAGGCCCGGACAATGCTGGCCCGTTGTTGCTGCCCACCGGATAGGCGGCTGGGGTATTCATCGGCAAACTGCAGGAGGCCAAACTTCTTTAATAGTTGTCGTGACCGTTCTTCAGCAGTGGTCTTGTCCTCACCCTTGATCAGGACCTGTGGTTGGGTAATATTCTTAAGGGTGGTCATGCTTTGAAATAGGTTGTACTGTTGGAAAACGGTGGCCGTTTGTCGCCGAAATTCCAAAATTTGTTGCCGGTTCTTAGTGGTTGGACTGATCAC
>DBOT01000092.1 GCA_002299975.1 Lactobacillaceae bacterium UBA639 | reverse complement strand
AACTACCTCTGAGTCGATAGAGGAACCACCCTATTTCATCGATCATGCCATATGGCTGGACCTGACTCTCAGCACTTGTCAGGTTCTCTGGCGACCAGCCTTAGAAGTTATTGACCATTATACCGATCTCAGCATAAATGTCAAACGATAAGCTTTAAATAGTAATAATGATTCGGTTACCCTTGTAAGCCACGGGCAATCACAGCCTAGACGTTCAGCACCTTGTCCAGGAAGTTCTTGGTATCTGGGTGCTGTGGGTGGTCGAAGATCTCTTCCGGTGTCCCCTGTTCACGGATGTTACCATCATGGAAGAAGACAACCCGATCGGCCACCTGCTTGGCAAAGCCCATCTCGTGGGTGACCACAATCATAGTCATTCCCTGCTTGGCCAGCTGCTTCATAACCTCCAGGACATCACCGACCATCTCGGGGTCAAGGGCACTCGTCGGTTCATCGAAAAGCATTATATCCGGCTTCATCGCCAGGGCCCGGGCAATTGCGACCCGTTGTTTCTGCCCCCCTGAGAGCGTCTGCGGATTGACGTTTGCCTTTTCTTTCAGGCCAACCAGGTCCAGGTAGTGGAGGGCCTCTTCTTCGGCCGCCGCCTTGCTTGCCTTCCCCAGCTGGACTGGTGCCAGGGTGATGTTATCCAATACGGACATGTTCGGGAAAAGATTAAAGTGTTGGAACACCATCCCGATGTTTTCCCGAACCTTGTTGATGTTAACTTTAGGGTCGGCAATGTCGTAACCGTCGACATAGACATGCCCGCCATTTGGTACTTCCAACCGGTTTAGGCAACGCAGGAAGGTACTCTTCCCGGAACCAGATGGACCGATCATGCAGACCACCTCGCTAGGGGCCACGTTCAGGTTGATCCCCTGGAGGACCTCATTAGTTCCGTAGCTCTTGTGCAGGTCTTTAACTTGTACTTTGTATCGTTTATCCATATTAAGCCATCCTCTTTTGAATGTAGTTTGATAACCAAGTCAGCAGGGTGATGATGATGATGTAGATGGTCCCAATGATCAACCACATCTTGAACCCTTCCATGTTCTGCGAAATGATGACGGTCCCGGTTTCGGTCAGTTCCATGACCCCAATTGCGGATAGAATCGAAGTATCCTTCAGGGTCATAATGAACTGGTTGACCAGTGATGGCACCATGATCTTCAGGCCTTGTGGTGCAATGACCTTAGTCAGAGCCTTGTGGTAAGGCAGACCCAGACTCCGGGCTGCTTCCCATTGTCCAGGATCGACGGCCTCGAAGCCACCCTTGACGATCGCACCGATGTAGGCCCCTTCGTCCAGCATCAGGGTGATAACCCCGGCCACGAACAATGGTACCTTGTGACCAATGACGTTCGGCACGCCCATGTAAATGAAGAAGGCCAAGACGATCATTGGCAGCCCCCGGAAGATGTAGATGATCACACTGGAAACTGCTTGAGCAAACTTGTTCTGCATGATCCCAAGGACCCCGAGAATCAGCCCGAAGATCATGGCACAGATGATCCCGACAATCGTCAGTTCAACGGTCACCAAGAGGCCCCGCAGCAGCGCTTCCCGGTTGGCACGCAACAGACCGAGGATTGTCCGATCAGCCGTAGCGCTCTTTGCGGTCTTGTTACCTTTGGTGTACTTATCGATGATCTTCTGCATCCGACCGGTCTTCTTCAGCCATCTGATCCCGGCGTTAACTTTCTTTTGCATTTCCAGGTTCTTACCCTTCTGGAAACCGATGGCCACCGGTTGGGCATCGATTGGCTTCTTCGTCACGATCTTCAGCGGCACCCCAGTCTTGATCCCGTATTCGAGGACCGGCCCATCATCAAAGGTGGCGGCGGTGTTACCGATCTTGACGTCGTTCCACATCGTGTTAGAGGAGTCAAAGTACTTGATCTTGTAGCCGTACTTCTTCTGGTTCTTCTTCAGGAAAAGTGCGGCACTGGTTCCGGACTTGGCCGAAACGGTCTTGCCCTTCAACTGTTTCAGGGACTTAATATTGCTATCCTTGGCCACTGCCATCTCGACCCCATCGGTGTAGTAAGGAACGGAGAAGTCGAACTTCTGCTTCCGTTCGTCGGTGACACTCATCCCGGCCATCACGGCATCCACCTGGCCACCTTCCAAGGCTTGGAGATCACCGTTGAAGCTCATCGGTTTGAGCTTGTATTTAAAGTACTCATGCTTGGCAATCTCCCGGAGCATTTCAATTTCAATCCCCGGGTTCTTACCGGAATAACCACCCTTACTGTCCTGAATTTCAAACGGCTCAAAGGTGTTATTCGTCGCAATCGTGTACGTCGGTTCGGCAGCGGAGGCAGACTGCGGTTCAACCAGCAACCACCCAACTGCAATTGCAAGAACCGCTAGCCAGCTGGCAAATATCTTTTTCCAACTTATTCTCCGCATCGTAACCGACTCCTTTTTAATCAAATTTTAACGTTGCTAATACCTTATCATCCCGACAAAAATAATTGAATACTTTTAAGTCAACCGTGTGTTTATCCAAGATGATAGCGGTTAATTCAGATGAATAAAAAGGAGAGATCGTCATTAAGCTTAATTAAATTAACCGACAATAATTAGCATTATCTTTCTTATAAGAAAATTCTCATTTTTATTCTAGACCTGAAATAAATTAACTTGAAGCTGCCAGCATCACCACTTCAAAAATAAAAAAGTGGCTGGGGGAAACTCCTAGCCTAAAACACACTTAACCAGTCAACTCGTTACCTATAAATTTAATTGTTAGATTAGAGCTTTCTAATTTAATTGTCAACGATAAAGTGATTTAGCTTTTAAAATCAAACTAGTTATAGTAATAATCCGTTAAAATAAAGCTCATAGAGGTTAATAAATAAAGAAAAATAAAAATAGTTTGACAATTACTTAGCAACGAGCTAGATTAAAATACAATTAAATCAAAATTAAAACACGTTGACGAGACGAGTAGTTAATGGCGTGGTTACAGAGAGTCCTTGGCTGATGGAAAAGGATACCCTACCATTAATGAAAATCACTCTGAGTGCTGAGGTGAAATTAAGTAATCTGCAGTGGGAGTAGCCCATTATCGCTACGGTGTTTAGTAAATAAGACTGAACATCTAGAGGCTAGTAGTGTGAACTATTAGCGAATTAGGGTGGTACCACGCAGCTGCGTCCTTAGATTGAGTAATCAATCTGGGGACGTTTTTTATTTTCACCGTTTTGTCATAAGTTGAGAAAGGAAGTTAGGATTATGAAGTTTACAGTAGTTGGTGCAGGTGCCATGGGACTCCGTTTCGGGGTATTGTTGCAAGAAGCTGGGAATGAAGTCGACTTTGTAGAAGACTGGCAACCTCATTATGAGCAGATGAAGAAGCAGGGTGGCGTTTACGTTACGCGGGAACACCAAAATAAGCACCTGGTGCCGGTCAACGTTTACACGCCCGAAGAATACACGGCGACTGACGCGGACTTTGTCTTCTTTGAATTAAAGCAGATGCAACTAGACGAGATGTTGCAACGGTGCAAGCACTTCTTTAAGGATCAATACGCCCTGACGGCGATGAACGGGATGGGCCATGTGGAGAAGCTTCTCCAGTACTTCCCTAAGGAAAAATTAGTTGCCGGGACCGCCCTTGTGGCAACGATCTTGACGAGACCCGGTGAGGTCGAATTCGTTGGTAAACCAGGAATGGGAACGACTAACTGGGCAAACTATACGGAAAAGCCGGACGAAAAGACCAAGCAACTGATGGCAGAGCTGAAAAAGGCCAACTTCAATCCATCCCTGAAAGATAACTTCATGGGGACATTGATGGCCAAGGTGGTTTTTAACTCCGTCGTTAATACTCTTTGTACAATGTTTGAAATCACGATGGGTGAATATGCTTCGTTCGAGAAAGCGGACGAGTTATCTCGGCAACTAATCGATGAGGCATATGACGTCTGTGAGCGGGCCGGGGTTCAACTTGTTAATAGCCGGGCGGAAGAACTGGAAAGCGTTAATTACGTTTCTAAAGTTGGAAATCCTCACCACTATCCATCAATGTACCAGGATATGAGTCATAACCGGCCAGTCGAAGTCGACTACATCAACGGTTACTTTGTCAAGCTAGGTCGCAAGTACCATTACGAGGCTAAGACGCATAACTTTGTCACCAACTTGGTTCACCTGGCAGAAAAGACTCGCGAACATTAAAAAAAGAGGCCGGAGAAATTTAATTCTTCGGTCTCTTTTAGTAATTACCGTAATTACTTGTTCAGCTTGTTGCGGAATGGCACCGCGTTTTCCTTGGTGATCTTGGTTACCCCATGCATGTAAGGAACCAGCACTTCTGGGATCGTAACGGAACCATCGGCGTTTTGGTAGTTTTCCAAAATAGCGGCAACCGTCCGGCCAACAGCCAGGCCAGAACCGTTTAGGGTGTGAACGTAATGCAGCTTACCGTCGGCGTCACGGTATTGAGTGTGCATCCGCCGTGCTTGGAAGTCCAGGCAGTTGGAGCAGGATGATACTTCCCGGTACTTGTTCTGGGCAGGCATCCAAAGTTCAATATCGTGGGTTTCAGAAGCTGTGAAGCTCATGTCGCTAGTCGTCAGGGTGATGACGTGGTATGGAATGCCGAGCTTCTTCAGAATGTTTTCGGCGTTACCCGTCATCTTCTCCAATTCATCCCATGAGTCCTCTGGCTTGGTGTACTTAACCATCTCAACCTTGTTGAACTGGTGCATCCGAATCAGACCACGGGTATCCCGACCAGCGGCCCCGGCTTCGGAACGGAAGCATGGCGTGAGGGCTGTAACGTAAACTGGCAGTTCCTTTTCCGGAATAACTTCGCCCCGGTAGTAGTTGGTCAATGGTACTTCGGCCGTTGGGATTAATGTCATGTCTTCGCCGTTTACCTGGTAAACCCCTTCCTT
>DBOT01000003.1 GCA_002299975.1 Lactobacillaceae bacterium UBA639 | reverse complement strand
TCGCAATTCTCCTCAACGTTTTTTATTGAAGCGCCTTGGATTCAAACACCAACCTAGTTATTAGCTGAACCATCATCGTCGGGGAAGACAACCACGGTCTGTCCGGCGTCCGTTGTGGCCGTATTGCCATCGGCTACTGGTGTCTGGACATCCGTATCAGTAGCCTCAACAGCGGGTTGGTCAGCGGCCATTTCACTGGTCGTTGCGGTGGCATTTGAACTAGTTGTTGATGATTCTACACTGTCGTCGGAACGCTTGTCAAGCGATGCTCCCAAGATCTTCTGAATTTCATCATACTTATCGGTGCTATCGGTGGCAAGCAGCTTATCCCATTCATCACTCTTAACGACTTCGAGTTGTGATTCAAGCATTACCTGGAGGCGCTGCCGGAAAATCCGTGTCTGCTTCTTCAGATCATTGGTTTCCGTCGTCAACTTGTGGGTATCTTCCGCACTCGTCTCGATAACTTGGTTAGACTTCTCGTTGGCCTCAGAAACGATGTCTGTTGCTTGCTTCTGCGCTTCTCGGATCATGATGTCCGCCTCACGCTTAGCATTCGTCTTCACCTTGTCAGCAGCTTCTTGGGCAACCAGGATTGACTTGTTCAAGGAATCCTTCAATTCGGTAAAGTACTTCAGCTTTTCTTCATCCGCCTTGACGGTTTCCTGCAGGGCATTGTTCTTCTCAGTTTATTCCTGTACCGTTTGGGAAACCTCCTGGATGAAGGCCTTGACCTCATCCTGGCTGTATCCCCGCATCTTGGTCGAAAAATCCTGATTGTTAATTTGATCAATTGTTAACCCCATTTTATTTCCTCCAAATTCAAATTATGCTCGAACAATGGACATGCTGATCCTGTCCTTTTGTTTCCTCGTCTTACCACCAATCTCATCGATCCGTAGTCTTCCCGCATGCCGGACCGACAAGAGATCATGCTCAACAATTGGGTAGTCTGGCCGGTCCACTACTTCCCAGTTCAGCCGGACCAATCCCCGCTCGATCAGCTGTTTAGCCCGGTTCCGAGAATAGTTAAAGCCAGCCGCCACGATGGCATCGAGGCGGCACGAGGAAACGGTCGTTGTCAGTTGCTCCCAATCCTCTAGCGGGGTGAGGGCCATCGCCAAGTCGCTTGGTAACCACTTTACCTTGACCTTACCAACGTGTTGAACCTCACGTCGTAAGAACTGGGCCATCTCCTTAGTCACTATTACCTGCCAACGCTGACCATCGGTAATGATATCGCCGAATGATTCACGAGTAAGCCCCTCACCAATCAGCGTTCCCATGATCTGCCGGTGATGAAGCTCGGCAAACTTAGTCGGGTAGTCAATAGTCAGGAGCTGCAGGTCAAAATCAGCCGCGGTGGGCTCGTAATAGGTCGGGTAGAAGAGCAAGCGCTGCATCTCCGCAGCCGGCCAACCACCCTCACTGGCAACCTTGATCTCGTCATTGCGGTTGGCAATGGTCTGCGCAATATAGCGCTGCCGTGGGTTCAAAAAGGAGGTCAGAACGGGCCGGTACTGTCCTGCTGCGGTCGCTACCCAGTCGTTAATCTGATCAATCAGCGGTGCCTCTTCCGGACGAAAATGTTGCTTAATGTTTTCATTATCCACGATTACAATTACCTACTAAATCAGATGTGCCAAAAAGGCCAGTCCATCTTGCACCAGGTACAAGACGATGATTGCCACCACGGGTGAAAAGCTGATCCCGCCTAGTGGTGGAATGAAGTCAAACCAGTGCATGTAGGGCTCGACCAGGCGGTTAATGATCTCGCCTAGGCGGGTCCCCCGGGAAATTGGGAACCATGACAACAAGCACCACACCACAATCAACAGGATATAGGCGTTAATCAACCAGTTCAGGCACCAGATTAAATATGCAAGCATAAATTCGCTCCTTAATTTGGCAGATTCCCGTTATCCATCTTCATACCATCAGATAGGTTCCCGGAAACCTCGTAGTTCTTTGGTGTACACAAGAAGATCTCCTTACCGATCCGCTTAATACCACCATCAATTGCAAAGGTTGCCCCGTTTAAGAAGTCGACAACCCGCTTGGCGTTTTTATCATCCATCTGCGTGAAATTAACGATCACTGCCTGGCCCTTGAGCAATTGGGTCGCAATCTGGCGAACGTCGGCATATAGTCGTGGCTCATACAAAGCAATCTGGCTGAGCCGTTTTTCTTGCTTAGCCTGTTGGATAGAGACGACGTTATTGCGCCGCTCTGGTTGCTGAACTGATGTTTCACCATCATAGTATTCGTCTTGGGCGACATCATCGTCGCCAAACAGACTCTTAAAAAGATTTGATGCCATCTTAGTTCCCTCCTTTAATCCACAGAATATACTAAAACGGGTGCAATTAAATCGCCCCCGTTAAGCTTATTTACGCCGGTTCTTAAAGAAAGGTGGGGTCGACAGATTGTCGTCATCACTATCATCAGAACTAGCAGTATCATCATTGAAAACGTTGAATTCCGGCTTAGAAACGTGAGAAAAGTCATTGTTAGCCGTTGAATTCTCCGGTTGCGGTGTCGTATTACCGGCGGTTGGGTCACTCCAGTTATCGAATGGGTCCTTCTTTGCCGGTTCCGTTGGCTGGGTCTGAGCCGCACTTTGTGGAGCATTGCTCTGGACCATGTTTACCTGTGGTTGAGATTGAGGTTGCGGTTGGCTACTGTTAGCGGCCTTCTTCTTGTCAATCCCCGTGGCGATTACGGTTACCCGAACTTCGTCACCCATCTTTTCGTTCAGGGACATACCAAAGGCAATGTCGACATCGGTCCCAGCAGCCTGCCGAATGACGTCAGAAGCTTCCTGAGCTTCGAACATGGACAGGTCCTTACCACCGGTAATATCCATCAGCACGTGCTGAGCACCATTGATAGAAACTTCCAGCAGTGGTGAGGAGATGGCCTTCTTGGTAGCTTCAGTGGCCCGGTTCTCGCCGGTGGAGTTACCAACCCCCATCAGGGCAGCCCCTTGGTTAGACATCAAGGTCTTGATGTCTGCAAAGTCAAGGTTGATGTACCCTGGGGTAACGATCAAGTCTGAGATCCCTTGAACACCCTGACGCAGGACGTTGTCGGCCTCCTTGAAGGCTTCCATCATCGGGGTCTTCTTATCGATCATTTCCAGCAGCCGGTTGTTGGCAACAATGATCAGGGTATCAACATTGGACTTGAGTTCCTCAAGACCTTCCGTGGCGAACTTGGCCCGCCGTGGTCCTTCAAAGGAGAATGGCCGGGTAACAACCCCCACGGTCAGAGCACCGCTGTCCTTAGCAATCTTAGCGATTACTGGAGCGGCACCAGTCCCAGTACCACCGCCCATTCCGGCAGTGATGAAGACCATGTCAGCCCCTTCCAGAGCCTTTTGAATCTGTTCTTCACTTTCCTGGGCAGCCTTGTCACCAACTTCTGGGTTGGAGCCGGCACCGAGTCCCTTAGTCAGCTTAGGGCCTAATTGAATTTTGGTTTGCGCCTTTGAAGCGTTCAGGGCCTGCAGGTCGGTATTAGCAACAATAAAGTCAACCCCTTGGACCTTTTCATTGATCATCCGGTTGACGGCGTTACCCCCACCACCGCCGACACCAATTACCTTAATTTTTGCACCAGCAAATTCATTTTCCATTGTGTTTGTTTCGTTGTCCATACAGCTGTTCCTCCGTGAAAATTAATCGAATAAGTTGTTAAACATACTCTTAAAGCGATTGCCAAGCGAGTGGCTCTTATTCTTTTTTGCGCGGGCCGGTTTCTTTTCCACCGGCCGTTGTTCGTTATGGTTCGTTGTTTCGCGCCGTGCAGGAGCATTTCTCCACTGTTCTTGCCGTGGTTGTTGTGCTGGCTGTGACGCTGCCTTCGTCTCATGAGGACTGCTAATCAAGTCCGTCTGCTGCAAGGTTTGCTTAATCAGCCGGTCAACATCGCTCAGTTGACTCTCGTACATCGTCAGCGCTAAAGCCAATGAGTACCGTGGGTAACGAACGCCCATCTGGTCAGACTGGTAAACACTGACGCTTTCCTTGAAATACTGCTGAGCCAGCTGAACAATCCCGGGCATGGAGGCACCACCACCAACTAAGACCACCCCACCGGGTAGCCGTGGTGCATGGATCGCCTGCAGACGCTGCCGACTCCGCTGGAAGATCTGCCGAACCCGTGCTTCGATGATCTCAGCAAGGTACTCTTCAGAGAACTGTTGCGGAGCATTCTCACCAACAACTGGAACATCAACCTGCGCATCAGCCTTAGTCAGTGATGCCATCGCATAACCATGGTCAAGTTTCAGTTGTTCGGCATTACGCAGCGAAGTATTGAGGACTGTTGAGATGTCCTTAGTAACGTATTGGCCACCCTCGGGATCGACGAAGGTGTATTTGAGTTGGTGATCATGGATGATACTGGTCGTCGTCTGACCACCACCAAGATCAATCATCACCGTTCCAAAGTCCTGTTCGCCATCGTTGAGGAGCGTAAAGCCGGTGGCAATCGGTGCAATGACAAAATCGCGGATGCCATATCCGGCCTGCTGAATAGCCTTCTTGGTATTATGAATAATAGTTTTAGGACCAGTGTACAGCGTCCCCTTCATCTCGAGACGCACACCAACCATTCCACGGGGATCCTTGATGCCATCAAAGCCATCCACCGTAAATTCGGTTGGGATTAGGTCGAGAACTGCCATCTCTGGCGAGATACTCTGGGTCAAAGTCTCCTTAGCGACATCGATCACATCTCGATCGGTAATCTCACGTGACTGTCCTTGTGACGCAATCGTGATCGAACCGTGTACCCGTTGCATCTGCAGGTAGTTTGCCGGTAGTCCCACGACGACATTTTTAATATCGATATTAGACTTTTCCTCGGCCTGCTTAATAGCTTGAGAAATTGCACGAGCGGTCTTATCAATATCAACAATCACGCCACGATTCAGACCTGCAGAAGGTACGACACCAACGCTGATGACCTTCAATTGTCCCTTTACATTTTCACAGACCATTGCCTTGATCGAGGTGGTTCCAATATCTAATCCAATATAAACCTCTGAATTATTCATTTGGTCGGAACCCTCCTAAAACTATTATCCGAAATTATTTTTTTCGTAATTTAATATTGACCTAATAAAGATTTTACCACAGTTAAACCCACGCTCAAATGGATTATTACAAGCTTTTCAAAATTTATCACTTGTCCTTTGAGCCGTAATCATAAGAAAAGGCCCCAACCTGCAGGTCGACAACACCATTTTTCTTCATGTTAGCTGCAATGCCAGGATAGTATGCCATCTTCTCACCAACGGTCTCCTTGTTGGCTAAGACGGTGTTCCCATCACGCATGTATAGAATGATCCGGTCAGGCATCTGCTTAGTTGGCTGATAGACAACCGCGGAAATCCCAGCACGGATGGCCGGCTTCAGTTTGCCAATCTGCCGGGCCACCAGCTCTAGGTCAGCCCGGTGACCACTAAACTGCCGGTAGTCAATTCCCGTGCTCTTCATAGTTGTTTTCTGCAGGTGTCCATCCCCTAAGACAGCATACTCCTGATTACCGAGCTTAGCCGTTCCGACCAACGGGTTCTCTCGCACCGTGATCTTCATGCTCTGCGGACCAGTGATTTTAATTTTAGCACTGGCAATCCGTGGTTGGGTGACCCGCGCCTGTCGACAGAGCTGCTGACGGTTGAAGTAGACTCCCCAGATAAAGCGTCCTGGATAAACCTTGACTGCCCGTTCGATATTTTCCGTCGACAATTCCTTGTTACCAGTAACGTCGACAGATTGGAGCTTACTCAACGGCGAGATAATATACAGCATCAGGAGCAAGATAAGGCCAAACAACATGACCAGCTTGAATACCCGCTCCCCGTTCTTACGGTAATGGTGGTGCCGCAGACGGGGCAGTTTCCTGCTGATCGGTCGTTTGACCTGCTTTTGCTGTGCCTTTTCGTGGGCTTGACGGCTTCTTTCTTCCAGCTCCGCCAATCGTTTGGCATAGCGCTGGTGTTCAGAGACATAGTGATCCCTTGTCATCTTCAGCCGTCCTCCTTACTTCCTAGTGGTGTTCATCAATTGCGGTGTGCAAGACTTTAATCAGGCGATCCGCCGCATCAGGCCGCCCCATCTTCTTAGATGCCGCTGACATCCTAGCCCGCAGGTCATCGTTTTCCATGATCCGATCAGCCTGCAGTAGCAGTGACTTGGCATCCAGCTTGTCCTCAGTAATCATGGCAGCGGCATTGTTCTTAACCAGCGCCTGAGCATTTTTCACCTGGTGGTTAGCCGTAACGTAAGGGCTTGGGATCAGGATGGTTGGTACACCCAGGGCGGTAACCTCCGCAATCGTCGTGGCTCCTGCCCGGGAAACCAGGGCTGCCACCCGTGGCATCTTGGCGGGCATGTCCTTGATGTACGGAACAACCTTGACGTTGTCACCGATCTTGGTATTGGTCAACTGTTCCTTGACGTGGTCATACCGCTTCTGTCCAGTGGCAAAGATCACCTGGTATGGACGCTTGTTAAATTCAGGAATGGCATCCACCACCGCCTGGTTAATCTTCGGTGCCCCCTGGCTACCCCCGAAAATCATCAGGGTCGGTACATCATCCTTCAGTTGGTAACTGGTCCAGGAGAAATCACTGTTAGCCTGGGCAGCTACTTGCTGGGCCCGGGGATTCCCCA
Organism: Lactobacillaceae bacterium UBA639; assembly: GCA_002299975.1. GTDB lineage: Bacteria > Bacillota > Bacilli > Lactobacillales > Lactobacillaceae > Limosilactobacillus. The sequence goes on along the minus strand of DBOT01000003.1, from coordinate 5,044 downwards.
CCATTGTTACCTTGTCAGCGGGGAATTGATCCCGAGCGGCCTCAAAGGCGATTGCAATCTGGTCAACATAACGGCTGAGGAACTTGTTGGTAACCCCAACCACACTGTTCTGTTCGTGGATTACCGTTGGTACATGGTGCTTAGCCGCAGCGTACAGGACCGCCCCACTGACGTAACCACCGGTTCCCAAGACAACATCAGGCTTGAAGTCCTTGATGATCTTCTTAGCATGGTGGACAGAATGCAGGAATAAGTAGATGGTCTTAAGGTTGTCCAGGGAAAGGGACCGCTTAAAGCCCTGCATGTGCATAGTTTCGAGCTTGATGCCCGCATCCGGAACAATCTTATTTTCGAGCCCGCGAGTAGTTCCTACGTACAGGACCTCCGTGTCAGGCTCAACCTGTTTCAAACGTTCAATCAGGGCCAGCGCTGGGTAGATATGACCACCAGTGCCCCCACCAGATACAAGTAACCGCATTGTTTTACTGCTCCTTTTGATTCGTTAACTTCTCGACTGCTTCGATAAACTTGTCCCCCCGGACCTCAAAGCTTGGGAATTGATCCCAACTGGCGTTTGCTGGGGACAGGAGGATTACGTCACCGGGTTCACTGACCTTCCAGGCTTCCGGAACCGCCGTGATCGCATTTTCACTCTCCAGAATAGTTGGGATACCAGCCTGAACTGCAGCGTCCTTCATTTTGTCCTTGCATTGGCCAAAGACGATGATGGCCTTAACGTGCTTCTTGAAGTACGGTACTAACCGTTCAAAGGTGTAACCCCGATCGAGACCTCCAGCAAGGAGGATCACTGGCCGATCAAATCCTTGAAGGGCAACCTCAGTGGCTTCAATGTCGGTTGACTTGGAGTCGTTGTAGAAGCGCCGCCCCTCGTAGTCCATGACGTACTGGAGACGGTGACGAACCCCACCAAAGGTTGTCAGGACACTGATGATGTCCTCATTGGAAACCCCACTCAGCTTAGCAGCTGCGATCGCTGCCAAAGCATTTTCAACGTTTTGGGGACCGATCAGGCGAATATCACTCGCCTTCATGATCTTTTCACCCCGCCAGCAGATCATGCCGTCTTCTTCGTAGGCCCCTTCATGACTCTTGTTGAGCCGGGAGAAAGGAACGATGGTGGCCTGGGAACGCTGAGCAATCTCTTGCCATTCGTCGCGGTCCCAGTTCATGATCAGAAAATCATCCTTGGTCTGGTTACGGGTAATGTTGAGCTTAGCATTGATGTAATTTTCCCGCGTTTTGTGGTAATCCAGGTGGTTAGAGAAGATGTTCGTGATAATGGCAATGTGGGGATGGATCGTTGGGCAACCAAGCAGCTGGAAGCTGGACAGTTCAGTAACCAGGGTGTCATCTGGCCCCAAGTCCTCAGCGACCTTGCTGAAGGAGACCCCGATGTTTCCCGCATACTTAACGTTGTGAGTCGAACTCTTGGCGAGCATCAACTGGGTCAGGGTCGTGGTCGTCGTCTTTCCGTTACTCCCGGTAACACTAACCAGGTGTCCTTCAAAGATCTCCCAACCGAGTTCAGCTTCGGTGATGATTGGGGTCTTCTTGGCCACGAACTTGGCAACCAGCGGATTATTGTAAGGGATCCCCGGGTTCTTGACGACAACGTCAAAGCCCTCATCCGCCAGACTCAGCGGGTTAGAACCGGTGATGACCTTAATACCATCCTTTTTGAGGTCTTCAACGACCTGCGGATCCTTTGGCGTCTTCATATCGTTGGCCGTCACTGTTGCCCCCAGTTTAACAAGGAGGTGGGCAGCATTGAGCCCACTGATTCCAAAACCAATTACGAGAACCTTCTTGCCTTGATACTTACTAATCTTCTTCATTGGATGTTTCCCTCTCTCAATCTGAAATTAACCTGCAATCAAAATCCAACTAACGGCGATAATGGCACCGATCAAACCGACAATCCAGAAGACGATGTCGATCTTCCATTCACTCCAGCCACTCAGTTCGAAGTGGTGGTGAATTGGGGTCATCTTGAAAATCCGCTTACCAGTCAGCTTAAATGATGCTACCTGCATCATGACACTGGCCGTCTCACAGACGTACACGATCCCGATCACCAGCAGTGACCATTCGTGGTGCAGCAGCAGTGAAACAGCTGCCAGTGAAGCACCGATGGCCAAGGATCCCATGTCACCCATGAAGATCTTAGCGGGTTTATGGTTGTACGGGAAGAAACCGATCATGGTCCCGATCATGGCCAGGCAGAACAGGGCAATCTCAGGATAGCCAGGTTGGTTGAGGTTGACCAGGGCGATGATCAGGTAAGCAATAAATGAAATAATCGACAGACCACTGACCAGGCCATCGAGCCCGTCAGTCAGGTTAACCGCGTTGGAAAAACCGACAATCCAGAAGATGATAAACAGACCGTACCACCAACCAACGGAGGTCGTTCCAAAGCCCATCTGGAAGCCTTCGTGTTGGTAAATGACCGTGAAGATCATCGCAGCAATGACCTGGCAGAGAGCCTTTTGCCAAGCCTTAAATCCTTCGTTCTGGTGGTGGAAAATCTTAATACTGTCGTCCCACATCCCGATCAAGCCGTAAACAACCAGGATGAAGAGCAGGGCCCACAAGGTATTGGAGATCAATCCCCGCCAAGCGGCCACCCAGAGAATGGTGATCACTGCTGAAATGATGAACAACAGTCCCCCCATCGTTGGGGTTCCGGCCTTCTTAGCATGCCAAGTTGGCCCCTCCTTACGAATCTGTTGTCCTTCCTTCTTAGATCGGAAATAACGAATTAACGATGGCATCAGTAGAAAGGTAATCAGGAACGCACTGACTACCGTTAGAATAGCTGTCAAAAAGTTCATAGTGTCCTCCAATTAGTTTTTAGATTTATATTTAACAACCAGTATTTGGTTCTTGGTGATCGTAGTGTTGGCCTTGATACTCTGCGAGTCAACGTAGCCGTTACCCTGCTCACTGAGCTGCAGGTGTAATAGTTGCGCTAGCTCGTTGACATCGGCAGAACTCCAACCGGTCAGGTCCGGCATCTGAACACGGCCACCAGTGTACAAGATGATCCGTTGATTTGCCAGTACCTGTTGACCTGCTGGAATGGACTGCTGCTTAACCTTCTTACCACTCCCGACCGTCACGGCCTGTAAGTGGTGGCTCCCCAGCGTGTTGCCGGCATCCTGGCTAGATTGACCGACCAATGATGGCACCTTAACCATGCTGTGCGTGGCATTCTTCGTCGCACTCTGGCGGTTAAGTAACATCTTCATCGTCGGGTTGAAGACCTCCGCAATCTGATCAGCCGGCTGTGGGTTGACGTTCTGCGGCTGCCGCAGGGTAATGTAGATGATATACCGTGGATTTTTAGCTGGCGCCATCCCCACCATGGAGTACAGGTAGTTGGTGTCACCGTTGCTGTAACCATTGGCACCACCGATCTGGGCGGTCCCGGTCTTAGCAGCGATCCGGTGCCCCTTGATCTGGTAAGATTTACCGAGACCCTTTTGATCATAGACAACCCCCTGCATCAGGCCTAGCACCTTATGAGCAGTCTGTGCCTTAATCGGGTGACCCACAACCTGGGGCTTATACTGCTTAACTACCTTGCCGTCACTGTTGGTGATCTTAGAAACAAAGTATGGGTGCATCATCTTACCGTGGTTGGCGACCGCGGTAAAGGCCTGCATCATCTGCATCACGTTGACCGTGATCCCTTGACCAAAGGCAGTGTTCGCCTGCTCAAGAATTCCCTTAAACTGGGTAAAGCCGGTGACTTCATTCCCCATCCCGGCCACGTTGACCCGCTTCAGGAGGCCAAAGCGCTTGATGTACTTATACCAGGTATCAGCCCCCATGTTCTGTTCCAGGTGGGCAAAACCAACGTTACTTGACAGGTCAAAAGCATCCTTATAGGTGATAACACCCCAGCCGCCGGACGACCAGTCGGTAATCTTACCGCCACCCATCGACCAGGTTCCGGAATTAAAGGTCCCGTTGGGGTCAAAGTGACCAGAGTCAATGGCGGCACTCAGGGCAAGAACCTTCATTGGCGAACCGGGTTCGTAAGCATCCTGAACCAGCATGTTCCGCCAGACCGGGTTCTTCTTGGACCGCAACGTTGCCCGTTGGGTCGCTGCAATGATCTTCCCGGTCTTAGCCTCCATCACGACTGCCGTCATTGAGTTGGCGCGGGAATGTTCATAGACCTTGTTGACCTTTCCTTCCAGCAGGTGTTGGGTCTGCGGATCCAGGGTTGTCTGGATGTCGTCACCATTGACCGCCTTCTTCGTGGTGGTCTTGGAATTAGCCAATTGATAACCATAGACATCCTGCTTATCCTGCCGAATACCGTTAACCCCCGTCAGTTGCTTGTTGAAGTAGCTTTCCAGGCCGAGTTGACCGACCAGGGTGGTTCCCCCTGGTGCCTTCGGATCTTGCTTCGGGTTAGCGACCCCCACCAGTTGGGAAGCAAATTCGCCCTCTGGGTACTGACGAGCTGGCGTCGCGACGAAGTTAATCCCCGGTAAGTGGTGACTCTTAATCTTCTGCATCGTGGCTACAGATAGCCGGCTCCCGGCCGCACCAAACTCCACCTGATAGGTCTGGCGATTAGTCGTCAGGATCTTCTTTATCTTGGCCGGCGATAGGTTAATGTAGCGTGACAGGACCTCAGCCGTCTTTTCCTTATTCGTTACGTAAAGCGGCTTCCCACTGTTGGAACGTCGATTGTGGTCCACAACAGCGTAGAGGGTGTACTTACTGGTGTCACTGGCCAATGGGTTATTTTCGGCATCATAGATGGTTCCCCGACGTGCCTGGATCACCTGGCGTTGCGTATAGATTTGCTCCGCCTTGGACTGCAGGTTGACGTGTTGAACATCCTTATTAATTGCAATATACGCAAAACGAACGATAAACAAGGCAAACAATGCAACCGTGATCATGAACAACCATTTACCAAATGTCCCGCGGTTCTCACTATTTAACTTGTTTTTCGTTCGTCGTGGCATCTTATCCATTATTTATTAACGTTCCTTACATT
>DBOT01000053.1 GCA_002299975.1 Lactobacillaceae bacterium UBA639 | reverse complement strand
TACACGGTGCGTTTAATGGCCAGCCATCCGGAAGAAGCCCGGGCCGCCCACGCAATGACCACGATTCACCAACAGCTAGTCCATGGGTTGACACCGTCGACCATCATCCTAGGACCAACTCCGCGGGCAATCGCGCGGATGAAGCGCCGCTACTACTATCAAATTGTCATTAAATATAAACACGATCCTCACCTGCATGACCTCCTTCAGGAAATTCTCCAGGAGACGCAGCAGAAGGAATTTAAGGATGTTCAGGTCAGCATTGACCCGGATCCACAATACTTCATGTAAACGAAAGGAAGAACGATATGTCAACATCAATTGTTTTTATGGGAACTCCCCAGTTTGCTGTGCCGATTTTACAGAGCCTGATTGACCGGCCAGAGTACGACGTTAAAGCCGTACTGACCCAGCCAGACCATCGGATTGGTCGTAAGCATGTCCTGACGGCTTCCCCGGTCAAGCAGTTAGCTCAGAAGTACGGAATTGAGGTTTTACAACCAGCTAAGTTGAGCAAGAGCCCCGAGATGGACCGGATCATCGACATCAACCCGGACCTGATGATCACGGCTGCCTACGGTCAGTTTCTGCCAACTAAGTTATTGAATGCGGCCAAGATCGCTGCTATTAACGTGCATGGTTCCCTGTTGCCAAAGTACCGTGGTGGGGCTCCAATCCAATACGCGGTTATCAATGGTGACAAGGAGACCGGGATCTCAATCATGTACATGGTCAAGAAGATGGATGCCGGAGACGTGATTGCCCAGGAAGCTATTCCAATTGAAAAAGATGACGACGCTGGAACGATGTTTGACAAGCTTAGCATTCTCGGTCGCGACCTGCTCTTAAAGACCCTTCCTGACCTGATCAGTGGCAACGTTCACCCGGTTGCCCAGGATCCGGACAAGGTGGTCTTCTCACCAAACATCTCTAGTGAGCAGGAACGGATTGACTACCGGATGACGGCCGACCAGATTGATAACAAGGTGCGGGGGCTTCGTCCAGCTCCACTTGGCAACATGATCATTGATGGTCTCCGGACGAAGATCTACGACGTGACCCCACTGGATGAGAAGACTGACCTGGCAGCGGGTCAGGTCGTCCGTGCCACTAAGCACCAGTTGGTCCTCGCGGCTGGTGAGGGCACCACTTACCAGATCAACAAGCTCAAACCAGCTGGTAAGCAGGCCATGGATATCACGGCCTACCTGAACGGTCACCAGCAGCTCAAGGAAGGAGTTCAAGCAGTAACCGATGACTAAGCAAAAACCAACGACGGCCCGGTCAGTTGCCCTGACGGCGCTGGAAAGAATTCGACAGGGGGCCTATTCCAATATCGAGCTCGACCAGCTTCTTCAACGTGCTGCACTGAAGGATAGTGACCGCCGCCTAGCCACCAACATTGTCTACGGGGTCCTTCAACACCGTCTGACCCTCGAATACTGGCTGCACCCCTTCGTACACCGTAAGCTGGACTCCTGGGTTGAGACCCTACTGTGGATGTCGATCTACCAATATCACTACCTTGACCGGGTTCCCGACTGGGCGGTCACTAACGAGAGTATTGAGCTGGCTAAGCAATGGGGGAATCCCAGGACCCGCAAGTTTGTCACCGGTGTCCTGCACGCCATTCTACGGCAGGGCTTGGCTGACTTGGACAAGATTACCGACCCGATCAAACGACTGGCGGTTCAGCAGAGTGTTCCGGAGTGGTTGGTGAAGGCCTTTGTCGACCAGTATGGTATGCCAACTGCCCAGAAGATACTGACGGCGATCAACCAGCCGGCCCATGTGGTTATCCGGGTTAACCCGGCCGTCACGACGCTGGCGGCGGTGGAGGAGGCCCTTGATCACCAGGGGATTGAGTACCGGCCAAGCACTATCGCCCCGGATGCCCTGGTAATCACTAAAGGAGAGGTGCTCTCTAGCGACCTCTTCGAACAGGGGGCCATTACGATCCAGGACGAGAGTGCCATGTTGGCCGTTGATAGCATGCAGGTCCAACCCGGTGACCGGGTTCTGGACGCTTGTGCAGCGCCCGGCGGTAAGACGGTCCAAATTGCCGCTCAGCTCCAAGACGGGCAGGTTGACGCCCTCGACATTCACCAGCATAAGACCCGCCTAATTCAAAAGAATGCCCGTCGGCTCCACGTTGCCGACCGGGTGGTAACGCACACCCTGGATGCCCGCAAAGTTGACGAGGAGTTTGCTGATGAGAGTTTCGACAAAATCCTGGTCGATGCCCCATGCAGCGGGATCGGGCTCCTGCGTCGTAAACCTGAGATTCGCTACAGTAAGCGACCAGAAGATAGTGAACATCTTCAACAAATCCAGCTGGCAATTTTGGCGGCAGTCGCGCCAAAAGTCAAAAAAGGCGGTATAATTACGTACAGTACGTGCACGATCCTGCACCAGGAGAACGACGGAACGGTTCAGGCCTTCTTAGCCAGCCACCCGAACTTCAAATTGGTCAAGACCCCAACGACACGTCATGTTAAAGATGATCGAACGACCGCTACGCTGACGATTCTGCCATCTGATTTCTCATCCGATGGCTTCTTTATCAGCAGTCTGCAGCGGGTTATGTAGAAGGGAATTCAGAGAATGAAAGTTGCCTATCAAACGGATATCGGCCGCCAGCGGTCACAAAACCAGGACCGGGTTGCCCAATACGTTGATAAGAATGGTAATCACCTTGTCGTGATTGCTGATGGTATTGGTGGTAACCAGAGTGGCGACGTGGCTGCTGAGATGACCATCAAACGGCTCGGTCATCATTTCAAAATGGACGGCCCCACGGAACCACTGGAAGCGATCCGGTGGTTTGCTCGGGAAATCCAGATAATTAATGATCAAATTCTAAAAAAATCACAAGAAAATATTACATACCAGGGGATGGGGACGACGCTGGTGGCAGCCATCATCTTCAAGAAGACGTTAGTGGTTGCTAACATTGGTGACAGCCGGGGCTACCTGCTGCACAGGAGTACCTTGACCCAGGTCACAATTGACCATTCCCTCGTAAATGAATTAGTAATCAGTGGTGATATTACTGAAGAAGAGGCCCTAAAGCTTCCACAGAGCAATATTATTACCCGGGCAATCGGCATTTCGAAGGACGCCCAGATTGTGGTTAATCGTTTTGACTTCAACCCTGGCGACCAGCTTTTAATGTGCTCGGATGGTCTCTTTAAGACCGTCGCTAAGCGGGATATGGTCGAGGTTCTTCGACAGTCCATTTCGCTGAAGGCCAAGTGTGCCCAGCTGGTGGACATGGCCAACTCAGCGGGTGGCCCGGATAATATCACTGTCTTAATCGGAATAAATGATGACCAGGAGGGTTGATTATGAATCCTGGAGACATGATTGGTCATCGGTATAAGATTATTCGCTCCCTTGGTGAGGGCGGAATGGCAAACGTTTATCTGGCTTACGATACCGTCTTGGATCGGCGGGTATCAGTGAAGGTCCTGCGGCTCGACCTGCGTGATGACCCGAACACCAAACGGCGCTTCCGGCGTGAGGCGATGTCAGCAACCAAGCTAAACGATCCGCACATCGTCGGTATTTTTGATACTGGTGAGGAAAACGGGCTCCAGTACATGGTGATGCAATACGTTCAGGGAACCGACCTGAAGGCGTATATCAAGGCGCACTACCCGATTGCTCTGCCCCAGGTGATTGACATCATGGAGCAGGTCCTGTCGGCAGTTGAGGCGGCCCATGCCCATGGGATTATTCACCGTGACCTTAAGCCACAGAATATCTTGATCGATGAAAACAAAAATATAAAGATTACGGATTTCGGGATTGCTGTCGCGGTCTCCCAGAATTCGTTGACGCAAACAAATACCCTGATGGGGTCGGTTCATTACCTTTCACCTGAACAGGCCCGGGGAAGTATCGCGACGAA
>DBOT01000073.1 GCA_002299975.1 Lactobacillaceae bacterium UBA639 | reverse complement strand
TTCCGGCCAAACATCATTAAACACTAACGTAAAGATGTTCAGCACAGTGAGCGGTGCTGAACATCTTTTTTATAAATAAAACTGGGAAAGACGATTCACTAACATGATTTCAAACTATGCTAGCCCAATTTCTAAACTTTTTTGAAAAATAAACTAATTATGATTGCTATCGCGGGCAATAGTGTATTATTGTAAGTATTGATCTTTTTTACTGGAGGAACAAACATGAAAACAGCGTTGCAGAAGCTACGACGCGGCTTAAATACCAAGCTCGGATTCTTTCTGCTCGTAGTGCTCTTGTTCTGTATCAAGAGCTATTGGGCATATCAAAATGAGTTTAACCTTGGTGTTAAGGGAAGTATGCAACACTTCCTGCTCGCGTTCAATACAATTCCAGGAGCCTTAGTTTTCCTAGGAATTGCGCTGTACTTCCGGGGCCGGTTGTCGTATTGGCTGATGATCATCATCAACGCCTTGCTATCAACTTGGCTCTTTTCAAACATCTTATACTATCGCGAATTTTCCGACTTTATCACCTTTAACGTGATCAAGGGATCGGGGGCGGCTTCCAACAACTTAGGGAAGAGCCTGATGGGGATCATGCGGCCCGAGGACTTCCTCGTGTACGCCGATGTGATTATCCTTATCCTGATTCTTTTGTTCCATATTATTCGGGTCGATATGCGTTACTTCAAGATTCGCTACGCAATGACAATCACGATGCTCGGTTTGGTCCTGTTCGGAGCAAACCTGGGGATGGCCGAGAAGGACCGGTCGCAACTGCTGACCCGGACCTTTGATAATAACTACATCGTCAAGTACCTCGGACTGCAGGCCTATACGATCTATGACGGGGTGAAGACCACGCACAACAGTGTCGTCAAGGCCCGCGCCAACCAGGATCAGTTGAAGCCAGTCTTGAACTTCATCCATCATAACTACGCCGGGCCAAACGTCCAGTACGAGGGGGTTGCCAAGGGGAAGAACATCTTCGTTATCCACTTGGAGAGTCTCCAACAGTTCATGATTGACTACAAGCAGGACGGTCAAGAGGTCATGCCAAATCTGGATAAGCTCTATCACGCCAGCGATACCCTGGCTTTCGATAACTTCTTCCACCAGGTTGGACAGGGGAAGACCGCCGATGCCGAGACAATGTTGGAAAACTCCCTCTTCGGTCTGCCTGAAGGTTCCGCGATGGTAACCGACGGGACCACCAACACCTTCCAGTCCGCACCGGCCCTCCTTCACCAGAAGCTGGGTTACACGACAGCCTCCTTCCACGGGGACGTGCCAAGTTTCTGGAACCGGGACAACGCCTACAAGTCATTTGGTTACCAGTACTTCTTCAGTAAGCAGTACTTCCCAAAGACTAAAGACTACGATGCCGGTTACGGGATGAAGGATAAGATCTTCATGAAGGACTCGGCTCATTATATTGAGCAACTGCCACAACCGTTCTACGCCAAGATCATCACGGTGACGAACCACTATCCATACATTTTGGATAAGCAGAACAAGGACATCGAACCATGGAAGACTGGGGACGACACGGTTGACCCGTACGTCCAAACGGCCCATTACTTAGATGAATCCCTGGGTGAGTTCTTGGACTACCTCGACAAGTCTGGATTGCGGCAAAACAGTGTCCTGATCCTGTATGGGGACCACTACGGAATCTCCAATAACCACCAGCCAGCAATTGCGCAGATCCTGCACAAGAAGAAGTTGACCAACTATGACTTGGCTATGTTCCAGAAGGTACCATTCATGATTAACATGCCAGGCCTTAAGGGTGGAATCGACCACACTTATGGTGGTGAAATCGATGTTCTGCCGACCCTGGAAGACCTGCTGGGCATCAGTTCTAAGAACTACATCCAGTTTGGCCAGGACCTGCTGTCGCCGGAACGTAACCAGATCGTGCCATTCCGTGATGGTGACTGGGTAACGCCAAAGTATACCAAGTACAACGGTGAATACTTCTACACCAAGAACGGTAAGCAGATTACAAAGGCTACGGCCAAGCAGAAGGCCGAGTTCAGTAAGATTCAGAAGTACGTCACGACTGACCTGGGTCTGTCTGATAAGGTCGTTAATGGAGACCTGCTCCGCTTCTACAAGCTGCCAGGCTTCAAGAAGGTTGATAAGAAGAAGTACACTTACAACTTGAAGAAGAGTCTGCAGAACCTGAAGCAACAGCAAAAGAAGAAAAAGACTAGTCTGAAGAGTGAGAACAATAACCAGAGCACCTTCGATGACTACACAACAAATGCACCAGAGCTGAAGGATTATCCAAAGTTGAATTTCCCGAAGCCGTAAGGTAAGGAAGCAGCGAACAAGGTTAAAAGCCGGTTCGCTGTTTTTTTAATTGGTTTGTGTTGACATCTGTAAACGATGGGTGTAGAGTAACGATTGAAATTACAAATGTAAACCAAACTTTAACGAGGTGGAAATAATGGGACAGATGTTAGCACTAATTATTGGAATCATTTTAATCATCGCGATCCTGTGGTGGTTCTTCGGTAAGCACACTGAACAGGCCGGCGACGCAAGCGTTAATGGTCATGTCCAAGAAGCAACCGTGGTCGTCAAGGGTGGCTACTCCCCATCAACGGTAGTCCTGAAGAAGGGGATGCCGGGTAAGGTCAACTTCGACATGAAGGATTCTACCGCCTGCCTTTCCCACGTGGTCTTTTCTAAGCTGGGGGTCGATGAGGACCTGACCAAGCAGCCCGTGACGACGGTGAATATTCCAACTGACAAGAGTGGCGAATACGATTTTGCATGTGGGATGGACATGTTCCACGGTAAGGTAATTGTTAAATAATCAAAAGTAGCAGTTAATTAAAAAGGAGATCGAGCAGAATGGAAAAGGCAGTCAAGATTGATGTTAAGAACGGTTACGAACCACAGACGGTGGCGGTACCCAAAGGCGTTACCACTAAGCTGGTCTTCAACCGGACCAACCCGTCATCGTGTCTCGCCAAGGTGCGGTCAACGGACCTGGACTTTGAACAGGACCTGCCGCTGAATGAGAATGTGACGATTTCGATTACCCCTGACAAGGCCGGGGAATACGATTACTCCTGCGGGATGGGGATGTTTCATGGAAAGGTGGTAGTGAAGTAATGAAGCACCTGACAAGTATCCAGCGTTTCTGGATTTCATTTGTCTTGGTGATCCCGATGCTGATTCAGATGTTGGCAATGCCGTTTCATTGGATGATGCCGGGATATACCTGGATTGCCTTCATCACCACGACCCTGATCATGCTGGTGGCAGCATGGCCATACTGGACGAGTGCTTGGGCAGCCTTCAAGCACCACAACGCCAACATGAACACTTTGGTGGCAATTGGGACCTCAATTGCTTACTTCTATAGCCTGTTTGCGATGATCACTGGGCGGCCAGTCTACTTTGAGAGTGCAGCCTTCATCTCGGTCTTCGTCCTGCTCGGTGATACGATGGAAGAACGGATGCACAACAATGCCTCCAATGCCCTGAAGAAGCTTCTGGACCTCCAGGTAAAGAGTGCCGAAGTGTTGCGGGACGGTAAGTTCGTTCAGGTTCCTCTCGACCAGGTTCAGGTTGGCGACATTATCCAGGTCAAGCCAGGGCAGAAGGTTCCTGTTGATGGAGTCATCACCAGTGGGAAGACGATCCTGGACGAATCAATGATTACTGGTGAATCTATGCCGGTCACCAAGAAGGTCGGCGATGACGTTGTCGGTTCAACGATCAACGGCGACGGAGCCATTCAGTTCCGGGCTACCAAGGTCGGTAAGGACACGATGCTTTCTCAAATCGTTGAGATGGTGAAGAAGGCCCAAACCAGTCACGCCCCAATTCAAAACCTGACTGATAAGATTTCTGGCTTCTTTGTTCCAACGGTGCTGATCATCGCGATTGCCACCTTTGTCATCTGGTACAGCTTCCTGGGCGCGACCCTCGTGCAGGCCATGCTATTTGCGGTCGCCGTTATTGTGATCGCCTGCCCATGTGCCCTTGGTTTGGCAACCCCAACCGCACTGATGGTTGGTACTGGCCGGGCTGCCAAGATGGGGGTTCTGATCAAGGATGGTCAGGCCCTGGAAGAGATCAACGATGTTAAGACCGTGGTCTTCGATAAGACGGGAACCATCACAGTCGGTAAGCCAACAGTGACGGACATCATTGGGGACCAAGACCAGGTTCTTCGGGTGGCCGCCAGCCTGGAAGCATCCTCTGAACACCCACTGGCCAAGGCGGTCATGAACGCTGCCAAGGA
>DBOT01000060.1 GCA_002299975.1 Lactobacillaceae bacterium UBA639 | reverse complement strand
GGCTGGTTACTGTAGGCGGCCGCCAGCTGGCCACCGGCCGAGAAGCCAATAACCCCTAACTGGTCAGGGTTAACATCCAGCTCAACAGCATGGTCAATAATGTAGTCAAAGGCCTGGGCAACCGCCGTTTTAGCCGCTTGGTAGTCCCGATGTTCCAATACTGGATACCGAACCACAAAGGCCTGGAAAGCATGGGTAGCAAAAGTGATAGCGACCCGTTCGGAATCGCGCTCCTTGATCTGCTGGTAGCTGCCTCCCGGAACGATCACCACCGCCGGCAAGGCTACATCACTCGCACTGTGGTAGATGTCCAGCGACGAATACGGCTGGTCCAGTTGCACGTTACTAATTTGCATTTTCTAATCCCCCTCATTGAAATCCTAACCATCATTTTACCCCCACCCCGCAGAAAATGCCGGCCGGAAAGGGGTTACATGGTAATTTTTACCGATTTGCCCTTGTTTATGTAAGGATCTTTGGTACGGTTAGACAGGTATTGTCACTTTTTTGAGGGGGTAATGGAAAACAATGTCAATTATGAAAACTAAGTCATTTTGGCTGGCAACCATTATGACACTTATCTGCTCCGTCGCGGGGATTCTGCTGGCTAAGCTGCCCTACGTCAACCTGATCGGGGCCCTAGTTCTGGCACTCCTGCTGGGGATCGCCATGCAGCTGGCACCGGCTGGTCTGCGGACAGAGGCCAAGGCCGGGGTCGGCTTCATCTCTAACAAGTTCCTGCGGTTAGGGATCATCCCGCTCGGTTTCCGGTTGAACCTGGAACAGCTCGCTGACTCAGGGGTCAAAACGATCCTGGTGGCTATCGTGGCCGTTACTGGGACCATCATCCTGACCTACTACCTCAGTCGTAAGTTTGGGGCCAGTGCTGAACTGGCAATCCTCAGCGCCTGTGGTTATGGGGTCTGCGGTGCGGCCGCCGTCATGGGGGTCTCACCACAACTAGAAACCACCGATGAGGAACGCAAGCGGGAAGACGAGGTCCTGGCGGTGGCCGTAGTCTGTGTGATGGGGACCGTCTTCACCCTGATCGAGATCGGGATCAAGCCACTCCTCCACCTGACCGACCCACAGTTTGGGATCGTTGCCGGGGGCTCACTTCATGAAATCGCCCACGCCGTTGCGGCCGGGGGTGCGTTCGGCGAAAGCAGCCTGAGCAACGCCCTGATCATGAAGCTGTCCCGGGTGCTCTTACTTGCCCCAGTGGCCCTGATCGTCGGTTAACTGGTACCAGCACCGCTTGGTTGAGGAAAGTGTCGAGGAACACACTGCCGCACCAAAGAAGCTGCCAATCCCATGGTTCCTCGGTGGCTTCATCCTCACCAGTATCCTGGGGACCTTCCTGCCATTCTCTGCAGCAGCTCTGGACGTCCTGGTCCAAGCGGCTTACGTCTTCCTGGGAATGGCAATGGCCGCCCTTGGTCTGTCGGTTAACTTCCGGGTGATCTTCAAGCGCGGAGGCGCGGTCTTCGGTGCCGCTGCCATCAGTTCCACCTGCCTGTTGATCTTCATGATCATCATGAGTAAGTTATTCTTCTAATGAAAAAGCAAGATAGTGGTTAGCCAATCACTGTCTTGCTTTTTTATTACTAAATTTTTTCCAATGGAACCTTCTTCGTCGGGGCCGGGTATTCCCGATCAATCATCGCCAGCTCCTCGTCCGTCAGCTGAATGTCCATCGCCGCAATGTTGCCCTTCACATGGTCAACCGTTGCCGCCTTGGGCAGAGTTACCAGGTTATTATTCCGGGTAATCCAAGCCAGCATCACTGGATAGGGATCAGTATTGTGGACCGCCGCAATGTCGCGCAGGACCTTGGTCGGGTACAGGTAGTTCCAGCTCACCGCGTGGAATGGTGAGTAGCCCAGGAAGCCAATCTGGTGTTTGGCCTGCCACGGCAGGAGGTCATACTCGACACCCCGGCTGGTTAGGTTATAAAGATCCTCGTTGGCAAAGACCTGGTCACCATTTGGCACCTTGAGCAGGTCCTCCATGTCCTTGACATCAAAGTTGGAAACACCCCAGTGCCGGATCAAGCCCTCCTGCTTAAGCTGCTCCAAGCCGGCCACTGCCTGGGTCAGGTCGGCATTTCCCCGCCAGTGGAGCAGGTAGAGGTCCAGGTAGTCGGTCCCCAGTCGTTTCAGACTACCTTCCAGGCTCCGGCGTTCCTGATCGGGAGTGGCATGGCTTGGCAGCACCTTGGAGACCAGGAAGACCTTCTGCCGATCAATATCGGTCATCGCCCACTTGATCAGCTCTTCGCTTCCTGGATAGCTCTCCGCCGTGTCGACCACGTTAATGCCGTGCTCCAAGCCGTAATGAATGGCCTGAACCTCATCGATCGGGTGCCGACCGAGGTCCGCACCACCGATCCCAATCTGACTCAAGCGTTCACCATCAATTGTTAGATACTTCATCTTGATTACTTCCTTTGCCGAAAATGCCGTGCAACGATCATCTTAGTCGTGGTCCAGGGGCCGCCCCACCAGCCATTAAAGCCGGTATTAACTATCCGAATATCATCGAAGCCCAGGTTAGCCAACATCTGCTGGTACTCATCGACGTGGGCAAAATCCACGATCGCCATGGTCCCATCGGCCTTCAGAACACGGGCTGCTTCCTGGACCGCCCGGTTGCGTTTGATGGCTGGACTGATGTTATGAAAGGCCAGGTCAACCAGGACGTTGTCAAAACTGCGGTCCGGGAAGTTCATGTTAAAGACATCGGTATCCACTAACCGGACTCGGTCAGCTACCTTGGCAGCGTTCACCCGGGCTTGCACATTTTGCTGGTCCTGGCGCCAGTCACCCGTTCCGGTTACCTTGGCCGGAACTTGCAAATTCTTCGCCAACAGGAGCAGGTCGTTTAACCGGCCAGCGCTGAGGTCCAGTATCTGGGCATGATCACTAAATGCCATTCGGTCGACCAGCGCCTGCCAAATCTTTAAGTGGCCCTGAGTCATCGTGTGAAGGAGGATCAGCGTCCAGGCCAGCAGTAGGATCAGCCAGATCAGGTTCCAGTACTGGTGACTGACAAGCGTCCCGATCAAGCCGAATACAATCACAAAGAAGGCCACCGCCAAGATGGTCACAACATTAATTCCCCGTAGTTTCATTTTCTCTTCCCCTAATTAACAATATCATTGAGTTTCTGAATATCTTTGAGTTGGCCGACCACCGTCACCTTATCATGGAGCTGAATGACGTCGTTGGCCTGTGGCATCTGGTTGACCTGGTCATCAGCGCCAACGATAATGATCACGTTGACGTGGTACCTATTACGAAAGTCGAGTTCATCCAAGGTCTTTCCCGCAAACTTGGGATTATCAATGCTGACCTCGGCTAGGGTCGTCTCCTTACTCAAGGTAACATAGTCAACCACACTCGGGTTAAGCTGCTGGAAGATCAACCGCTGGGCCAGGTCATGCTCAGGCCGGACAACCCGGTCGGCACCGACCCGCTCCAGGACCCGGGCATGGTTAGCGTTCTCCGCCCGGCAGGTCACGTCCACGGCCCCGAGGTCCTTGGCAATCAGGGTGGCCATGATGCTGGCCTCGATGTTCTGCCCGATCGAAATATAGACATGGTCGAAGCTGCCAATGTCGAGCTCCCGCAGGGCATCCTCGTCCTGAGCATCTGCGACCACGGCCCGCATGACCGAGTTGGCCAGTTCATTGATCACGTCTTCATTGATATCGATCGCCAGGACCTCTTGACCAGCGCGGACCAGGGACTCACAGATCGAGGCCCCAAACTGGCCGATTCCGATCACGGCGTAACTTTCCTTTTTAGCCAATTAAAACACTCTCCTCTGGATAATGGTAACTCTTCGTCTTCGGCTGGGCGTTGAAGATCGAGAACATGACCGTGTAGATACCAACCCGGCCAATGAACATCAGGATCATGATGATGACCTGACCGACGAAGTTCAGTTGCGGGGTAATCCCCAACGAAATTCCGGTCGTCCCGAACGCCGCCACCGCTTCAAAGGTCACATAGGACAACGAGTCGTGCTTAGGCAGTGCCTGGGTCTCGACCAGCAGCAGAATGGCTACCAATAAGATCACCAGAGCCACGAACATTAGGGTCAGGGCCCGGTAGATGTTTTCCCGGGTGAAGTGTCGGTGGGCAAACTCGGTATCCTTCTGGCCCCGCAGCGTGGCGATACTCTGGATAGCCAGTAAACCAACCGTGGTGGTCTTAACCCCGCCGGCCGTCGATCCTGGCGTTCCACCAATAAACATCAGGATGATCGTAAAACTCAGTCCGGCCGCGCTCAGCTTATTGTACGGGAAGGTAATCAGCCCCGCCGTCCGTGGCGTCACCGCCATGAAGACCGTATTCAACAGCCGTTTGGGCGCCGGCAGGGTCCCACTGAGCTGGGCCAGATTATGCTCAGTCATCAGGTAGACACAAAATGACAGGATAAACAAAACCAGACCCGTCCGCAGCGCCAACTGGGTGTGCAGAGACAGGTGATGGTACTTGTGGTAGCCCAAGATATCCTTCCAAACTAGGAAACCGAAGGACCCCGCCACAATTAGGACGATCAATACACAGAGCATATACGGGTCGTTAGCGTAGTTCTCCATGCTATTACCGAATAAGTCAAAGCCGGCGTTACAGAAGGCCGAAATCGCGTGAAAGATGCTGTACCAGATTCCCCGCTTCAGCCCGTAACGCGGGTAGAAATCGAAGAACAAGAAAATGGCCCCGACCAATTGGATCAGGATTGATAGCCGGATGATCAGGTAGACCACGCTCAGTTGGGAGAGGTGGTCGAGGTTTAAGGCCTCCTGGGTCAAGATCCGAGTCGACATCCGCATCTGCCGCCGAATCATCAGTGACATCATGACGGCAAAGGTCATGAAGCCCAGGCCACCGACCTCCATCAGGATCGCGATCACTATCTGGCCAAAAGGCGTCCAATGCCCAGCAGTGCTTACCAGGGTCAGACCGGTCACACAGGTGGCGCTGGTTGACGTGAAAAAGGCCGTCATGAAACTGGTATGCAGACCGGGCCGCGTTGCAAACGGCATTAACAAAAAGATGGTTCCCAAGATAATCATTATCAGGAAGCCAAATGTTAGAATTTTCGGGAATGAGTACCTTCGTCCATTAATCTCAATCATAATTTCACCCACACTTCTTAGTCATCATCATTATAAGCGTTTTGGCTCATAATTACTCCCCTTCCCGACAACAAATTGACACCCGGAAGCGCTTACCATACAATTAAGGTGTTAGTTGTTGTGTCATGATAGAAAGGGGCAATACCTAATGTATTATTCTAACGGAAACTATGAAGCCTTTGCCCGGCCACGTAAGCCAGCGGGGGCTGATAAGAAGCACGCCTACATCATCGGTGCGGGCCTTGCCGGACTGTCCGCCGCGGTCTTCTTGGTCCGTGATGGGCAAGTTCCTGGTGACCAGATCCACATCTTCGAAGAATTACCAATCGCTGGTGGTTCCCTCGATGGTCAGGATCGGCCAGATGTTGGTTTCGTAACTCGGGGTGGTCGGGAGATGGAAAACCACTTTGAGTGTATGTGGGACATGTACCGGTCCATCCCTTCCTTGGAGATTCCCGGTGCTTCTTACCTGGACGAATACTACTGGCTCGATAAGGACGACCCTAACAGTTCCAACTGCCGGTTGACCTATAACCGTGGTAACGAGGTCCCATCAGATGGGAAGTACCTTCTGTCGAAAAAATCCATCAAGGAACTCACGAAGCTGGTACTGACCCCCGAAGACCAGCTTGGTGACCAGACAATCGGTGACTACTTCTCCGACGACTTCTTCGAGAGCAACTTCTGGACGTACTGGTCCACCATGTTTGCCTTTGAGAAGTGGCACTCCCTAGCTGAGATGCGGCGCTACATGATGCGGTTCATCCACCACATCGACGGGCTGCCGGACTTCACCGCCCTGAAGTTCAACAAGTACAACCAATACGAGTCCATGACGAAGCCCTTGCTGGCCTACCTCAAGGACCACGGTGTTCACTTCGATTACGACACCCAGGTGGAAAACGTCCTCGTTGACACCAAGGATGGTGAGAAGCACGCCAAGCGGATCGTCATGACCCAGAAAGGCGAGCACAAGGAGATTGAACTGACCGATGACGACCTGGTCTTCGTCACCAACGGTTCCATCACCGAGAGTTCCACGTATGGTAGTCACCACGAGGCTGCCAAGCCAACCCGGGCCCTCGGTGGTAGCTGGAAGCTCTGGGAAAACATCGCTAAGCAGTCACCAGCCTTTGGGCACCCTGACGTCTTCTGCAAGAACCTACCAGAACGGTCCTGGTTCATCTCAGCAACCGCCACTATCAAGAATCCCCAGGTTGAGCCTTACATTGAACGGCTGACCAAGCGGGACCTTCACGATGGCAAGGTCAACACTGGTGGAATTATCACCGTCACCGACTCCAACTGGATGCTCTCCTGGACGATTCACCGTCAGCCCCACTTCAAGAAGCAGAAGCCAAACGAAACAATCGTCTGGATCTACGGGCTCTATTCTGACACCAAGGGGAACTACATTAAGAAGCGGATTGTCGACTGTACCGGTGAGGAGATCACCAAGGAATGGCTCTACCACCTCGGTGTTCCAACGGCCCTGATCGACAAGCTGGCTGACGAATCCTCGATCAACACCGTACCAGTCTACATGCCATTTGTCACTTCCTACTTCATGCCGCGGGTCAAGGGTGACCGGCCAGCGGTTGTCCCAAAGGGATCCGCCAACCTGGCCTTCATTGGTAACTTTGCCGAGTCCCCAAGCCGGGACACCGTCTTCACCACTGAATACTCGGTCCGGACGGCCATGGAAGCTGTCTACACCCTGATGAACGTTGACCGCGGGGTTCCAGAGGTCTTCAACTCCATCTACGACATCCGGGACTTGATGCGGGCAATGTACTACATGAACGACAAGAAGCCGCTCAAGGACATTGACCTGCCAATTCCGAAGATGGTCGAAAAGCCACTCCTGAATAAGCTCCAGCATAACTGGATCGGGCAGTTGATGAAGGAGCAACACCTGCTTTAATGACGAAATAAAAAAGATAACCTGCGCTTACCACAACACAGGTTATCTTTTTTATTTATGTGCACATTTTTAGTACGAACCACGCTCGGTTGTTGATGTTAATTGGATAAAAAAGGACGTGCGGTTCATTTTGGTACTAAAAAGGCATTTGTTCTTAAAATAAGAGCAAATCATTCATTTGCTAAAAAGCATTATAACCGTTTAGCAATGTGAAGTAAAGCACATGTCCCAATTTATTCTTAATTTTTTATTTACAATTTGGTTACAGAAACGAGTCCTCGCCCTGGCTTTATGTATATTCGGCCTTGTGAACTATTGATCATTAATGATTTTATAGATTAAATCAGCAATTTTCACCATACAAAAAGCGAATCAGGTAAAAATCAACTTTCTTATTATTATGCAACCCACTGTGGTCCGCGTGTTCACCGGTAATCCGGACCTCCTGGTAGGAACGAGCCCGGCTCGCCACCAGGTAGCGCATTGCCCGTGAGGAATTGTTCTCAACCCGGCCATCGGAGTTACTACCATCCTGAAGGTCACCGAAGATATTGAGGACCCGGATGTGGTGAGGAAAGCTGTCGTGGAGGGGAAGGAGCTCCCGATACTCCTTAACCTGACGGGTCAACGGAAGACCATCCGGCGCTAGCTCCATTGAGTTAGGTCGATCCCGCTTACCCAGGGCACCATTGAAGGCCCCACCGAGCGAAACCAATCGCTTCACCCGCGGCAGGTGCGGGTCATTAGCGTTATCCATGATGTAGCAAAGGATCAACAGAGGGCCGCTGGAATGACCGACAAAGTTAACCTGCTTGAAGTGGTACTGCTGCTGGAGGTCCACCACTACCTGTCTCAACCAAGCCGCCGAAACGTGGTCATCGCGCTCGTGACTATTTTCTAGGTTGACCTCGATAATCGGGTTATGAGGATGCGCCGGAAGTTTATGATTGAAAATGACCTTCCCCTGGGGCGAAACGGCCGCCAACACAACATTGTCTGGCGTGGTTATCCCAGCATCAATCAGCGTATGAACCATCCTGACCTCCGAGTGATAACTGCTTGGCATTCCATGAACAAAGATGGTTGGCGCATCATCACCGACCGCCTTGGGGTTCTGGAGGGTTGACCAGTTCTGATGGATCGTCCCCACAGCGGTCGCACCCGCTACTAATAGGCAGCACAGGGCTGCTTTAAGTCCCCTACTCATTTTTGTCACCCCGCCACCACGCTGGAAGGTTAACCTTCACCAGCGCTGNNNNTGCCTCACCAAGAATACAGAGTTCGGCCTGCCCAACCGGTAGCTGGGCCGTCTCCTGCTGCGTCAGCCCAGTCCCCGGTAGGCTGACCACCTCTTCTTGATCTAGCAGACGATGGACTAGGAGATCACCAAACTGGGAGCGCAGACGAGCAGGAAGATCGAGTGGCGATTGAGTGGTCAGGATCATCTTCAAAGCCAATTTACGCCCCTCGCGTACCAGCTGGAAGATCCCATTATCAGCTAGGCACTGCTCGTCCTGTGGTAAGTAGCGGTGGGCCTCATCAATAATCACGTTAACCGGGAAGCCGGTACTATCACGCAATCGCAAGCGTAAGACCTCCTTTAAGAGAAGGGAAAGCACCAGGCGCTGGCTCTCCTCATGCTCCTTCAGAAGTGACAGATCGACCACTAATGTTCGGTGTTGACTGCGCTGGTGGAGGAACATCTTAAGGATAAAGTTCAACTCACTCTTCATCGTCCCCGCATGCTTATCCGTATCGAAAAGCGCACGAAAAGTCGGACTAGCCAGCTGATCGTGGATAGCCGTCAAGAGTGGCCAATAATGGTTAATCCCAGCACGATCATACTGTTGCCCCAAGAGGGTATAGTTCGCACGGTTATCGGTAAATGGCACTACAAATTCCTCAATTACCTGGGTAAGGAGATCCTGGACGGGGAAGTCGCTAGCCCAGGCAGCCAGCCCTTCTTCATCACGCTGGTGTGCAACTAAGGGACAGTTCAGTCGCCGATAGGGCCCCTGCTCATTCTTAATATTGTGCTGAATCTGGAGGTCAATAACTGCCTGTTGGAGCTTAGTTCGCAACGGCCGGTCAATCTGGACCTGCAAGACTGTCAATAGCTGATCAACAGTTAGTTTTCCTGCCTCCAGGTAGCAATTGTCCCCCAGTCGGTAGGTAATCGCATTGGGTAACTTAGCGTACTCACCGATGGGATCAAAGATGATCGCTGTCTGGTTCAACTGCTGGAGCTGTCCCAACAACGACAATGTGGTGGTCGTCTTACCACTGCCGGTCTGACCTACAATTAAGAGATGGTGACTAAACATGGCATTAACCAATCGATCACTCGCCGACCGGTCTGTTAATGTCAGAAAGTCCAGTGCTTCCTGCATGATGATTCCTCCTTTTCTGTATTATCAATTTCCAAAGAAGAAAATAGACCCTAAATTTCAAGAATAAGTT
>DBOT01000124.1:5464-7143 GCA_002299975.1 Lactobacillaceae bacterium UBA639 | reverse complement strand
TTTACCTTTTTCTACGCCTTTGTTCAGGTTAATCCCGAAAAGCTTGCCGAAAACCTACAAAAGCAAGGCAGTTATATTTCAGGTGTTCGTCCTGGAAAGGGAACGCAGGATTATGTTTCGGCACTGTTAATGCGTTTGAGCACGGTTGGTTCACTGTTCCTGGGGTTGATTTCCTTAATCCCATTGGTTGCAAGTAATGTTTGGAACCTTAGCCAATCAATCGGTCTTGGTGGTACTAGTTTACTGATCATTGTCCAAATTGCATTGGATCTGGTTCGGCAATTAAACGGTTTAACAATGAAGCGCGAATACATTGGATTTATTCGTGAACCTGAAGGAGGAAATGGTAAATGAGTATGAATCTTGTTTTAATGGGTTTGCCTGGTGCTGGTAAGGGTACCC
This sequence comes from Lactobacillaceae bacterium UBA639, assembly GCA_002299975.1. Taxonomy (GTDB): domain Bacteria; phylum Bacillota; class Bacilli; order Lactobacillales; family Lactobacillaceae; genus Limosilactobacillus. The sequence continues at coordinate 6,741 of DBOT01000124.1, read as the reverse complement.
AAGCTCAAAAGATTGTGGAAGACTTCGATATTCCTCACATCTCAACCGGTGATATTTTCCGGGCGGCGATCAAGAATGAAACGCCGATGGGGCTCGAAGCTAAGAAGTACATCGATAAGGGTGAACTTGTTCCAGACGAAGTCACTAATGGTATCGTTAAGGAACGGTTAGCTCAAGACGACACCAAGAACGGCTTCATGCTTGATGGTTTTCCTCGTAATCTTAACCAAGCAGCTGCTTTGGATAAGATGTTAGCTGAGAGTGACCGTCACTTAGATGCAGTCATCAACATCCACGTTGAACCGGATGTATTGGTTGAACGTCTGAGTGGCCGGTTCATCTGTCGCAACTGTGGTGCAACTTACCACAAGGTCTACAACCCAACTAAGGTTGAGGGAACTTGTGATGTTTGTGGCGGCCACGAATTCTACCAACGTGACGATGACAAGCCGGCAACGGTTAAGAATCGTCTTGATGTTAACATCAAATTGAATACACCACTGGTAGATTACTACCAAAAGCAAGGCGTTTTGCACACGATCGATGGTCAACAAGACATCGATAAGGTTTATGACGACGTCAAGAAAGTGCTTAATAACCTTTAATTAGGGATATGCCTTGCGAAGTACGGCTAGTTATGCTAAACTAGGCAAGGTTTATCTAGCTGACAGTGGGAAGTGAGCGCACTTTCCACCGTTTTTACGTAATTTTCTTGATTAGGCAAGGAGGAACCATTCCGTGGCAAAAGCCGATGTGATTGAAGTAGAAGGTAAAGTTACCGAAACTTTGCCTAATGCGATGTTTAAAGTTGAACTGGAAAATGGAGCTGAAATCTTGGCTCACGTCTCCGGTAAGATTCGGATGCACTACATCAAAATCTTACCTGGTGACCGGGTTAAGGTTGAAATGTCCCCTTATGATCTGACTAAGGGTCGGATCACGTTCCGGTTTAAGTAGTAGTTAACAGGAACTCTCTAGGAGGATTTAATAATGAAAGTAAGACCATCAGTCAAGCGGATGTGCGAGCACTGCAAGATCGTTAAGCGTCATGGACGTGTTATGGTTATCTGCTCTGCTAACCCTAAGCACAAACAGCGTCAAGGTAAGTAATAAAATTAATTAAGAACGGAGGTGCAATAAATGGCTCGTATTGCAGGTGTCGATTTACCTCGTGACAAGCGTATCGTAATCGGCTTAACTTATATTTACGGTATTGGTGATTCTCGTGCAAAGAAGATCCTTGAAAATGCCGGTGTTTCAGAAGACATTCGTGTTCG
>DBOT01000124.1:5006-5358 GCA_002299975.1 Lactobacillaceae bacterium UBA639 | reverse complement strand
ATGAACATCAAGCGGCTCCAAGAAATTGGTTCATACCGTGGTATGCGTCACCGTCGTGGTTTACCTGTTCGTGGTCAACACACGAAGAACAACGCCCGGACTCGTAAGGGTAAGGCCGTTACCATCGCAAACAAGAAGAAGTAATTAGATTTTATTAAAAAAGGAGGTTAGTACTAGATATGGCAACCAAAAAAGGTACGCGTAAGCGTCGTGCAAAAAAGAATGTTGAAACTGGTGTTGCCCACATTCACTCAACATTCAACAACACTTTGATCATGATCACTGATGTTCAAGGTAACGCTGTTGCTTGGTCATCTGCTGGTGTTTTAGGCTTCAAGGGTAGTCGTAAGTC
>DBOT01000124.1:0-4900 GCA_002299975.1 Lactobacillaceae bacterium UBA639 | reverse complement strand
GGTCGTGAATCTGCTATCCGTGCTCTTCAAGCAACTGGTTTGGAAGTTACTGCTATTCGTGACGTAACTCCAGTTCCACATAATGGTTCTCGTCCTCCAAAGCGTCGTCGTGTTTAATTGACATTGTTGGTACTTACCAGCGATTGCCTTTTCGTATCAAATGCGAACCACGTTTTGAAAGGGGTACAAGGATAGAATGATCGAATTTGAAAAGCCAAACATTCATAAAGTTGAAGAGACTGATAACTACGGCAAGTTTGTTGTAGAACCACTTGAACGCGGTTATGGAACTACTCTTGGTAATTCATTAAGACGTGTACTGCTGGCTTCACTTCCGGGTGCAGCTATTACCAGTATGCAAATTGATGGGGTTTTGCATGAATTCAGTACCGTTGAAGGTGTTACTGAAGATGTGACCCAAATTATCTTAAATCTTAAGAAGGTTTCCTTGAAGATCAACTCTGAAGATCAAAAGGATCTTGAGCTTGACGTTAAGGGACCTGCTGAAGTAACCGCAGCAGACATCCAGGGTGATGGTGAAGTCACTGTCTTGAACCCTGACCTGCACATTGCAACTGTTGCTGATGGTGCGGAATTACACATTAAGATGACAGCTGATAAAGGTCGCGGTTACCTTTCTGCTAATGATAATAAGGCCCGGATGGAAGATCTTGCCATCGGCGTATTGCCAATTGACTCCATCTATACCCCAATTGAACGTGTAAACTACACTGTCGAAAATGCACGGGTTGGTCAACGCAACGACTACGATAAGTTAACTTTGGATGTTTGGACTGACGGTTCATTAACACCAACTGAAGCGGTTAGTCTTGGGGCTAAGATTTTGACTGAACACCTGGCAATGTTTGTGGATCTTACTGAAGAAGCACAAAATGCCCAAGTGATGGTTGAAAAGGAAGAAACCCACAAGGAAAAGATGCTTGAAATGACGATTGAGGAACTTGACCTTTCTGTACGGTCCTACAACTGCCTCAAGCGTGCCGGCATCAACACCGTTAAGGAATTGACTGATCGGACCGTTTCGGACATGATGAAGGTTCGGAACTTAGGACAGAAGTCATTAGAAGAAATTAAGCTTAAGTTAAATGATCTCGGTGTTTCATTCCGCCAAGATGATTAATTAACACCAATTGCAAAGGAGGGAACCACTTCATGAGTTACCGTAAATTAGGACGTACAAGTTCACAACGTAAGGCTTTATTACGTGATTTAACTACTGATTTAATTGTTAATGGTCAAATTACCACTACCGAAGCACGGGCTAAGGAAGTTCGTAAGACTGCTGATAAGATGATCACGCTTGCCAAGCATGGTGATCTTGCATCCCGGCGTAAGGCCGCTGCTTACATCCGGAACGTCGTTGCTGACGTTAAGGAAGATGGCGACAACATTCGGATTCAATCTGCTCTTCAACACCTGTTTGAAGAACTTGCTCCAAAGTATGCTGACCGTCAAGGTGGTTACACGCGGATTCTGAAGACGATGCCTCGCCGTGGTGACGGCGCACCAATGGTTATTTTGGAATTCGTTGACTAATCTTGTCGACCAATAACTAAATACGTAATAAAGAATCACTATCATCGGTGGTATAGAGCGTTACGATGGTGGGAGCAATCCCTAGTCTAGCTCGAATGCAGAAACCCTGCGCACCCCGGTGGTAAGTGATTTTTTAGTTTAAATTACTTTTGAAGCTGCCGGTTCGCTGTTAAAATAAAACTATTAACTATACGAGGAGGATGCGCATTGGACGCAGTCACACTGACAAATATTCGATTTCAATATCCCAATACGGACCAGGTGATCCTCGACGACGTCAGCCTGGGTTTTCCCCAAGGGGAGTGGACAACGATCATCGGGCATAACGGGAGCGGGAAGAGTACCCTGGCCCGATTGATCGATGGGCTCCTGATGCCGCAGCAAGGCCAGATTACTGTCGGCAGTGTACCGGTGACTGAGGAAAATATGACTAAGGTGCACCAGCAGGTAGGGATTGTCTTTCAGAACCCTGATAACCAGTTTGTTGGGGCAACAGTTGCCGATGACGTGGCCTTTGGGCTAGAAAATCGGCAGGTACCACGAGACGAGATGCAAGCCCGCATTCAGCAGTCCTTAGCAGCGGTTGACATGGCCCAGCTGGCTGATGCCGAACCAGCAATGTTATCCGGGGGGCAGAAACAACGGGTGGCCATTGCCGGTATCCTGGCCCTGGAGCCTAAGATCATCATTTTAGATGAGGCTACCAGCATGCTGGACCCCGCCGGGCGGCAGCTGGTTCTGCGTCTGCTCCAGCAATTGCGGACCCAGCAGAAGTATACGATTATTTCAATCACTCATGATCCCGCTGAGATGGCGATTGCGGATCGGGTGGTAGTGTTGGATCAAGGCAAAATCATCCGGCAAGGGCCGGTGACTAAGGTCTTGCAGGATGTTAAACTGTTGCAGCGCATTGGCGTCGGCGTCCCGGCTGGCCAAGCCTTGCGTCAGGAGCTGGCCGACCGGGGAGTAGCAGTGCCAGCACGGTATTTCACAGAACAGGAAATGGTGGAATGGTTATGCCAGAAATTGTGATTAAGAACGTTAGCTTTAATTATTCAAACCAGAATACCCGTCCTGCCCTGGATAATGTGAGCCTGCGAATTGCTGCCGGGAGTTTTGTCGGCATCGTTGGTCATACCGGGAGCGGCAAGTCGACGTTGGTCTCGCTGATCGACGGGTTAGGCAAGCCAACCAGTGGCCAGATTCAGGTGGGGACGGCTACGGTCAATGCCCAGTCGTCACCGGAGGACTTAGCCCAGCTTCGTCGGCATGTTGGCTACGTCTTCCAGTTTCCCGAGCAGCAGCTCTTCGCCGAAACGGTTGGTCAGGATATTGCCTTTGGACCGACTAACCTAGGCTGGTCAACGGAGCGGGTCCAGGCGGCAGTTCAGGAGGCCCTGAAGCTAGTGGGGCTTCCTGCTGAATTTGCGGACCGGTCGCCATTTGCCCTTTCCGGGGGCCAGATGCGGCGGGTCGCCATTGCGGGGGTCTTAGCCATGAAACCGGCCGTCCTGATCCTGGATGAGCCGACCGCGGGCCTGGATGCGGCCGCCACTGAGCGGCTGGCAACCAATGTGGCCCAGCTCCACGCGGCCGGTACCACCATCCTCCTGATTACCCACCAGATGGATCAGGTGGCGCGCTACGCCGACCAGGTGGTCGTGATGAACCAGGGGCATCTGGTAAAGAGTGCGCCGCCGCGTGAGATCTTTGCTAATCCGGCCTTCTTGGCGGCTAATCACCTCAACGTACCGGCGGCTGTGGCAATGTCACACCAGCTGCGCGATGCCGGAGTGAAAATTGACCCGGCCCTCAGCATTGACGCATTGGCCGACCAGCTGGCTGCTAAGTTAGGGGGGAAGCACGGTGAACAATAAGATTGTCTTCGGGAGCTATGTCCCAATCGACTCGCTCCTGCACCGGCTTGACCCCCGGATGAAGCTGCTGATGTGCGTCTGGTACGTTGTCCTGGTATTCTTCGCTAACAGCTGGGGAACCAGTCTCTGGTTACTGGCAGCCCTGTTAGGCGCAATGCTGCTGAGCCGGGTCAGCCTTCGTCAGTACTGGCAGGGGTTACGCCCACTAGCCTGGGTAATCGTGTTTACGGTTGTCTTTCAAGTTCTCTTCAGCAGTGGCGGTAAGCTCTACTGGCATTGGGGGATCATGTCGATTACCCATGATGGGTTGGTCAATTCACTGATCATCTTTTACCGGTTCATGGTCATCATCACTGCATCGACGGTCCTCACGGCGACGACCCCGACGCTGCGGATTGCGGACGGTTTAGACTGGTTTATGCGTCCACTGAAGTTCTTAAAAGTGCCGGTCAACCAGATCACGTTGATGCTGTCGATCGCCCTGCGCTTCATTCCAACCATCATGGACGAGGCGGGGAAGATCACTAATGCCCAACGGTCTCGGGGGATGAACTTCCACCAGGGGAATCTGGTGAAGCGGGTCAAACACCTCGTTCCAGTCTTGATTCCGTTGTTTGTGAATTCCTTCAAACGGGCTGAGGACCTGGCAACTGCCATGGAGGCGCGGGGCTATGATCCCGATAGCCCGCGGACGCACTTCCGGCAACTGCACTGGCGGGGCAGTGATACCATGACATTTATCTTGATGGTCCTGGTGACCGTCATCCTATTCTTGATCAGAGGAGGGTTACTTTAACCTTGTATCGTTATAAAATTACCTTTGCCTACGATGGCACCAACTTTTCCGGCTTTCAGATCCAGCCCCACAAACGGACGGTGGAGCAGACATTAAAGAATGCCGTCAATAAGATCGCTAAGCACCCGACACCGGCCATCCCGGTGATTGGTTCGGGCCGCACCGATGCTGGAGTTCACGCCCTTAACCAGGTGGCCCACTTCGATATTCCTTACCACCTGAGCAATGACTCGATGCGCAAGGCCCTGAACAGTATCCTGCCCCTCGATATCCTGGTCAAGAAGGCGGAGTTAGTTGATTCAGACTTCCACGCTCGTTATAGTGCCCATCGCAAGACCTACCGCTACCGGGTTGATCAGGGAGAATTTGTTAACCCGTTTAAGCGTAACTACACGGCCCACTTCAAGTACCCCCTTGATCTAGCGAAGATGAAGGCTGCTGCCCAGGACTTCGTTGGTGAGCACGACTTCACTTCCTTCGTGGCGTCGGGGAGTCAGGCCAAGAGCAATGTTCGGCGGATCGAGAAGGTTGAGATTTACCGGGACGAGCATGACAATGAGGTGATCTTTGAGTTTACCGGGAACGGCTTCCTCTACAACCAGATTCGGATCATGGTGGCCTTCTTACTGGAGGTTGGTAGTAACCAGCGGCCGGTCAGTGATGTCAAGCG
>DBOT01000057.1:1917-5677 GCA_002299975.1 Lactobacillaceae bacterium UBA639 | reverse complement strand
TTCATTCTATAATCCACCTACTTATTTTAATAAAAGTTGGGCTTCGTCCATTCGGTGTTAGGTTCACCGATTCCCAGACTTTCGCGATGGTAATCCTGCTTGCCCGTCAATAGGTCAGCCGCAAACTTAGCCACGGCCTCCCGGCTAATCTGGGCATCTTTGAATGGTTCACCCTTCTTAGTAACGTCAACAGCGGTCTTGCTTGGATCGTTGTACAGCCACGTCGTCCGCAGAATAACGTAGTCTAAGTCGGAGTTTTCAATTGCATCAACGGTGTCGACGTAGTTTGTCTGCCAAACTAAACCGGTATGTTCACGGTACCAGGCCTGGAATGGGCCAGCAACTTCTTGGTAAACATCCGGAACCGACATGGCAATGAAGCGGGTAACTCCACTCTCGTCCAAGGTCTTGATCATTGGTTCAACAATGTCCGGTGTGGCCACGTATGCCAGGAAGACCGCGTCGGCACCAGCAAAGGCCGTCTTCAGAGCGGCAGTGTCCTTCAAGTCACCGTCGACAAAACTGACCCGTGGCCCAGCAAACTTACTCAAACGCTGGGTGGCGTCGTGACCGAACAAGACCAGGTCGCTATCACTGTTATCCAATAGGTATTGAGTCGTCATCTGGCCAATCTGACCAGTTGCTGCTAAGATTACGTATTTTGCCATTATTTTATCCTCCTCTTACTTCCGCAATGCCTTTAAGCTTTGCCCAAAGATACTCTCGATCGCTGCTGGGTCACGGTGATCGAAGAATTGACTCTCGTTCTTGTCCAGGCTGTTCATAACCTTCATGTCGTCGGCACTGAGTTCAAAGTCAAAAACGTCGATGTTTTCAGCCATCCGGGTCTTGTGAACGGACTTTGGAATAACCACGATTCCCCGTTGGAGCAACCAACGCAGAATTACCTGGCCATTCCCCTTGCCGTACTTCTTACCAATCTTAGCAATGGTTTCGTTGGTGAAGATATCGTGCTTTCCTTCCGCAAATGGTGCCCAGGCTTCGGTTTGGATGTTTTGCTGTTGGTTAAACTTCACCGCGCCGGCTTCTTGGAACCATGGTGAAACCTCGATCTGGTTAACAGCCGGCTTAACGTCACTCATCAATTTCAGGTTCATCAACTGGTCAGGCGCAAAGTTAGAAAACCCGATGGACTTGATCTTGCCAGCCTTTTGCGCTTCCTCTAAGGCCCGCCATGCACCAGCAACATCACCGTATGGTTGGTGCAGCAGGTACAGGTCCATGTAGTCAAGGCCCAGCTTAGTCAGTGAATCATCGATCCCCTGCTTAGCCTTTTCGTAGGTGAAGTGATCCACCCACAACTTGGAAGTGACGAAGACATCATCACGGTCAACACTACTGTTCTTGATGGCGTTGCTAACTGCTTCCTCGTTGCCGTATGCGGCGGCCGTATCGATCAACCGGTAGCCGGTTTCCAAAGCATCAGTAACCGCTTGTTCAGCCACCTTAAGGTCCGGAACCTGGAAGACCCCGAAGCCAAGCTGTGGCATCTTGTTACCATCGTTTAACGTTACGTATTGCATTCTCATTTTCTCCTCTCAACATTTGGAATTTAGATATCATTTCTTAACGGTTCCTAGTATATCTAGCTGCCAAGGGAAAGAAAATTACTTGTTCGGTATGTTATTATACAGGTATGGAATAGCTGAAAGGAGTACATACTATGGTTGATTTAGAGCTATTACGCGAGCTGGTGGCCTTCCAGGAATACGGAACCCTGAGCGCTGCCGCCGAACATTTGATGATTACCCAACCAACTGTGACCCGGAAGATGAAGAAGCTGGAGCAGGAGTTGGGGGTTACCCTATTCGATCGTCAGTTCAGTAACCACATTGCCCTGAACGATACCGGCGTTCTGGCTGCTAACGAGACCCGCAAGGTTTTGGATGCGGAGGAAAACTTCACCGAGACGGTGCTTAACTACGACCGCCGCCGGCGTCGTCCCGGGACCACCACAATTTATTGAGGACCAGCAGTTCCCAGAAAAGATTGTAGTTAACCACCATCTTATCCAGCCGAACGATGTTTTATCTGACCTGCGAACGCGGAAGGAACGGCTGATCTTCACCATTCAGGAGATCGAGGCCGATGATGTCGAATCGATGTACCTGGGCCAAGAATACTTGGGTGTCGGGATTGACAAGTTCAACCCCCACGCCCAGAAAAAACAGCTGAGCTTTGCGGACCTGGCCGGACTGAGTTTCCTGGTCGTTCAGGACATTGGCCCCTGGCGCAAGGTGGTGGAGGATAACATCCCCGATGCTACCTTCCTCTACCAGGAGGACCTCAAGGCCATGAGCCAGATCAGTCGGTATTCGAACTTCCCCTTCTTTTTCTCAAACCTGACCCAGGTAACTTCCGCTACCGAGAGCCGTTTCGGCAGCGACAATCGGAATGCCATTGAGATCAATGATCCTCACAACCACCTGGAGATCTACGGTACCTACCTCAAGAGTGAGCGCCGCAACATTCAACCGTTGCTTAAGGAACTCGCCAAGAAGTGGCCGAAATAAAAAAATACCGCTATGCAAACCTAAATCTGCATAACGGTATTTTTTATCTTATTTAATGGACCCGCTGATCAGGTAACAACGGTGGATTCCGAACAATCATGCGGGCAGCTTGCTCGTCTTTTTTCATCTGGGCAACCAGCTCATCAGCACCGGCAAACTTCTGCTCACCACGCAGAAACTGGTACCAACGCACCCGTACTTCTTCGCCATAGACCATTCGATTGAAATCGAACAGGTAGATCTCAACCGTCAACTGATTATGGTCACCAAAGGTAATGTTATGGCCAACACTAGCCATCCCACCGTACCAGTGACCACCAATCATGACGTCGACCGCATAAACACCGATCCCTGGTATGCGCTCTGGAGTAGGCGTTTCGACATTGATTGTCGGAAAGCCCAGGGTTCGCCCCCGCGCCAGTCCGTGAACAATCAGGCCGGTAGTTTTGTAGTAGTAACCAAGTTCCTGGTTGGCCACCCCAACTTTGCCCTGGTCAATCAGCTGACGAATTGTCCGCGAGCCAACCTTAGCAGCCGAACCAGCCGCCGTGCACTTCGGAACTGCAACCACTTCAAAGCGTCCTCGAGCATAGTCTGGCAACTGCTTCATGGAGGCAACATCAGCGGACCCATAGGTATGGTCGTACCCGGCCACCACGACCTGACTATGAAAGGCCACCAGGTATTGATCAACAAAGTCCTGCGGTGCCAGACTGGCAAAGCTGGAGGTGAAACTAATGAGGTAAACCAGGTCAACCCCTAACTGTTTCAAAAGGTCTAGCTTCCGTTCAGTGGTTGAAAGATACTTAAAGCCACCCGGGTATTGCCGGTAAGCTACCCCCGGGGCATGACTGTAGGTCAGGACAGCCAGCGGTAGCCCCCGCTGCTCAGCAATTCTTTTAGCTTGGCGGATAACCTCCTGATGTCCCCGATGGACTCCATCAAAGAAGCCCATTGCCAGGACGACTGGTCCCGCCGGAACAATTTTCTTGTCGAGCGGGTGATGAACTCTAATAACCTGCAATACGGTTGCCCCCCTATTTCACTGAAAACATTTTAGTCGGTTTGTAGGCCCCTTGCTGCTGATCAAGGTGGTACAGTGCCTTTACCTGCTTATTATACTTCAATACGACCTCATCCGCAGTGGTTGACACCTCTGCCGGCTTCAACCAGGCCCCGTGTTGAACTGCCGCCCACTGGTCATCAGTCAAGTCAACTGCCGGGTA
>DBOT01000057.1:1612-1837 GCA_002299975.1 Lactobacillaceae bacterium UBA639 | reverse complement strand
CAGGCTGAGGGTCTGGTCAAGCGTGAAGCCCCCACTCTTCAGCCGGGTCAGCCAGCTCATCGTCCCCGGATAGCCAAGGCGCTTGGCCAGTTCGACGACCAGTGTCCGGACATAGGTCCCCTTGCTGCAAACCACGTTGAATCGGACCCGTTGCTGCTTAATCGTCGGGTCATACTTGCTGCTCAACAGCTCAAATTTGTCAATGGTGACGTGGCGAACCGGCCG
>DBOT01000057.1:0-1589 GCA_002299975.1 Lactobacillaceae bacterium UBA639 | reverse complement strand
CAGCGCGGGCATATTCATAGAGCCGCTTACCATTCACCTTCACCGCCGAATACATCGGTGGGATCTGGGTGATATCACCGGTCAAAGATGCCATTGCCTTTTCAATGGTGGGTGCCGGAATCTCACTAGTAACTGGCTGGGCCGCAATGACCTCACCATCCAGATCCTCGGTCGTGGTGGCCTCACCAATAAGCAGCTCCCCCTGGTAGCTTTTTCCGGACTTCATTAAGTAGGGAACAACCTTGGTGGCAGTACCTACACAGATCGGCAGGACCCCATCCACCGACGGGTCCAGGGTGCCAGAATGCCCGATCTTCTTGGCATGTAGAATTCGACGTAGGCGACTGACGCAGTCAAAGCTGGTCATCCCCCGCTCCTTATATAATGGGATAATTCCATCCATTTTAATTCCTCCAAAATAAAAGCGGGGTCTAGCCCCGCTCCTACTTACTTTTCTTGTTGATGCAGCTTGTTGATCAGTTGGTCAATACGGCTACCGTACGCAATCGACTTGTCCCGTTCGAACTTGATTGCGGGCGTCTTAAAGATGTTAAGCCGGCTGCCCAGCTCACTCCGGATCAGGCCGGTTGCCTTGTCCAGGCCTGCCTGAGCCTTCTCACCATCAGATGCCAGATCAGAAAGCAAGCTGTAGTAGATCGTTGCCTGCTGCAGGTCACCAGTGACATCGACACCCGTGATGGTGATCCCTTGAACCCGAGGATCACGGACCCGCTTCAGCAGGATGTCATCAACTTCGCGCTGGATTTCTCCGGCAAGCCGGTCAACCCGAAATTGTTTACTTGGCATATCTTTCTCCTTCAGTTTTACTTAACTGGAACTTCCTTCATCCGGTAAGCTTCGATGACATCCTTTTCCTTGATGTCATTGTAGTTGGCAATCGTCAAACCACATTCAAAGCCTGCCTTAACTTCCTTAACGTCGTCCTTGAACCGCTTCAGACTACCAAGTTCACCTTCGTAGACAACCACACCATCACGGACCAGCCGAACCTTGGAGTCCCGGCTGATCTTACCGGAAGTGACCATCCCACCGGCAATGGTGCCGACCTTGGAGGCCTTGTAGATCTGGCGAACTTCAACTTCACCGATCGTTTCTTCTTCGTAAACTGGTTCCAGCATACCCTTCATGGCATCCTCAACTTCTTCGATGGCCTTGTAGATAACCCGGTGAAGACGAATGTCAATGTTGTTAGAGTCGGCCAGGGACTTAGCAACTGGTGTAGGGCGAACGTTGAACCCGATGATAACGGCGTTAGAAGCTTCGGCCAGGGTAACATCACTCTGGCTGATGGCACCAACGGCCTGGTGGATAATGTCAACCCGGACACCATCAACCTTGATCTTTTGCAGACTCTGGCTCAGAGCCTCGACAGATCCCTGAACATCGGCCTTGATGATGATCGGCAGAGTCTTCATCTTCCCCTTCTTCATCGTTGCGAAGAGGTTATCAAGGGTAACGTGAGATGTCTTTTGCCGTTCCTTATCTTGGGCCCGCTTTGCCCGTGCTTCACCAGCGGCCCGGGCGGTCTTTTCATCGTCAAAGACAACAAACCGGTCCCCGGCTTCTGG
>DBOT01000108.1:4532-13362 GCA_002299975.1 Lactobacillaceae bacterium UBA639 | reverse complement strand
GTAAAGCTGGCCAATTAGGACGCAGTATCTATCTATCAACGATATCGTGATTTTCCACATTACCAACATGAATTTGGTCATTTAGAAGCTGATACGGTTCAAGGGAAAGCTCACCATGGCGCTGTGATGACCCTAGTAGAACGAATCTCAAAAGTTGAGATTGTCTTGAATGTCCATCACAAAACAGCTGAGAGTGTGAACTATTATTTGGATCAGTGGCTATCAAAACAGCCTCGTCATCTTTTTAAGTCCATCACCTTTGACAACGGTAAGGAATTTGCGGGCTGGCGTGAGATTGCCAATAAGCATGATATCCAGACATACTTTGCGGAAGTCGGTGCGCCTAATCAGCGAGGGTTAAACGAAAACACCAACGGTATTCTTCGTCGTGATGGTCTGAGTAAAAAGAAAGACTTCCGTAATCTTCCGGATGAATTAGTTACTCAGCTAATGTCATACCGAAACAATATTCCACGGAAGTCGCTACATTATCGCACACCCATTGAGGTATTCATGGAGAATATCACAGACGCACAGTTAGTTTCTTTCTAACTTAATTTGACATTTCACGTATTTAAAAATATTAAATAATTGATAATCGCCCTTTATATTTGATAACGTTTACATTATAATGAACATGTTGATTGTTATTGGATAATTAAGGAGGTATCTCTTATGGCTAAGAAAGTCGCAATTGTTACTGGTGGTAGTCAGGGAATTGGTAAGGCCATCGCCGAACGACTCGTTCATGACGGCTTTGCAGTTACCCTTGTGGCCCTCGAGAAGGACAAGCTGGATGAAACGGCCAAAGAACTTGAGGCCAAGGGTGGCGAAGCATTGCCAATCGTGGCCGATGTTTCCGACCGGGACGCCGTTTTCGCAGCCGTTGACCAGACCATTGACCACTTCGGTGACCTCAACGTCATGGTCAACAACGCCGGCTTAGGCCCAACCACCCCGATCGACACGATTACCCCAGAACAATTCCGTAAGGTCTACGGGGTCAATGTCGGTGGTGTTCTTTGGGGCATTCAGGCAGCTCACCAGGCCTTCAAGAAGCTCGGCCACGGTGGTAAGATCATCAGCGCCAGCTCACAGGCCGGGGTTGTTGGTAACCCGAACCTGGCCCTGTACTCCGGTACTAAGTTCGCTATCCGGGGGATCACTCAGGTAGCGGCTCAAGATTTAGCCGACGAAGGGATTACCGTTAATGCCTACGCACCAGGGATTGTTAAGACCCCAATGATGTTTGATATTGCTCACCAGGTTGGTAAGAATGCTGGTAAGAGTGACGAATGGGGGATGCAGACCTTTGCTAAGAACATCGCCCTGAAGCGGCTCTCTGAACCAGAGGACGTTGCCAATGCGGTTGGCTTCCTGGCGGGTCCAGACTCCAACTACATCACTGGTCAAACCATCATTGTCGATGGTGGGATGCAGTTCCACTAGAAGATATTTCTACTAAGAACTTGGTCAATTAGGCTGAGTTCTTATTTTTGTTTAAAATTTAACGTCAAAGTGGGTTTAGTTTGCTACAATTAAGAGCTAGTAGGACAAAGGAGGCCCATTTTTTGGCAAAGCGAAGAAAAACAAAAAAGCGCCGTTCATCGACCAGGACGACGGTGTGGATCTTAGTTATTATTGTAATCTTCTTAGGAGTCTATGCTGGTCACCACTTCTACCGGATCTGGAACCAGCAGCGGATTGAACGGCAGGCTCAGGAGCGGGACCGGCAGGCAAAGCAGCTCTTCATCAAGCAGGTCGCCCCTGAGGCCCAGGCGATGCAGAATACTTATCACGTCTACGCCTCAATCACGATTGCTCAGGCGATCCTGGAATCACAGTGGGGGACGAGTAAGTTGGCGTCGCAGTACCATAACCTCTTCGGAATCAAGGGGACTGGGCCCAACTCCCGGGAGCTGACTACCAAGGAATACATCAACGGCAAGTGGATTGTGACTAAGGGCCGGTTCCGGGTCTACGACAGCTGGAGTGACTCGATTCGTGATCACACCAAGCTGATGCTGACAGGAACCGATACTAACAAGCAGAATTACGATCGGGTGGTCAAAGCCAGCAACTACCAGGAGGCGGCTAAGGCCCTTCAAGATTCTGGCTACGCAACCGATCCAAACTACGCTCAAAAATTAATTTCGGTAATTAAGACCTATAAGTTATATAATTATGATAAGTAATCAATAAAGGGGAGTAACAACGATGCGTGAACTAGAGGAAAAGATTAGAGAGTACGGGACGGTTCTGCCGGGCAACGTCCTGAAGGTTGATGCCTTTCTGAACCACCAGGTTGACCCACAACTGATGCTGCACGTGGGCCAGGAGTTTGCTAAACTCTTCGCTGACGAAGGGGTTACTAAGATCTGGACGGTTGAATCATCAGGAATTGCTCCGGCAGTGATGACGGGACTGGCGATGAACGTTCCCGTGATCTTTGCTCGTAAGCACAAGAGTCTGACGTTAAACCAAAACATGTACGTAGCTGACGTCTACTCATACACCAAGAAGACGACTAACCGGATCTCCATCTCTAAGAAGTACGTCTCACCAGACGACAAGATTCTGATGATTGATGATTTCTTGGCAAATGGTCAGGCCGTTGAGGGGATGCTGGAGATCGCTGACCAGGCTGGTGTTGATGTTGCAGGTGCTGGGATCGTGATTGAAAAGAGCTTCCAGCCTGGGGCCAAGGAACTGCGGGACCGTGGTGTTCGTCTGGAGTCCCTCGCACGGATCAAGTCCCTTAAGGATAATCAGATTGAATTTATGCCCGACTAGGTAACGAAAGGAGCTTAAGAATGAAGAGGAATGCTTTTTACCCAGGAAGCACCCTGGGAATTATCGCCGTCAATCGTAACGGGGGCGCCCTGATTGCGACAGCGAAGAAGGCGGGCTTCAACGTGATCGTATACGTTGACCATGCCCAACCAGCGATCACGAAGATGGCTGACGAGACCATCGTCGGTGCGTACAATGATAAGATCAAACTAGCTCAATTTGGTGAGTCCTGTGACGCCATCATCTATCAGACGCCAAATGTTGATGCCCGGGTCCTGCACTATCTGAACCAGTATGCCGCTATTCCTCAGGGGATCAACGGCCTGGAGATTATTCAGGACCGGCTGATGGAACGGGCCTTCCTCGATCAGGTTAACATCAATATTGCTCCCTACGTCACGGTGGTTAGTTTGGATGATGTCTACCAGTCAATTGATTCGATCGGCTATCCAGCCCTGCTGAAGCCGATCCAACGCGGCCTTGGAGAACAGTCAATGATCATTAAGCGGCAGTCTGATATTGTCCGGGCCGCCGACTTTATTGAGACCGGGACTTACTTGTTGGAATCCTGGATTGACCACACCAATGAGTACACGATGACAGCCGCCACTGATGGTGAGGATACCGAGATCTTCCCACTGGCCAAGCTCCACTTTACGGATGACCGGCAGCTGGTTTCCGTAGCTGCACCGGCTGAGGTCAACGATGACCTGCTGGCTGAGATGCAACGAATCGTGAAGAGTGTTGCTGCTTCACTGCAGTACCAGGGTGTCTTCTCGATAAACTTCTACGTAACCGGAACGGGAACCCTGTATGTCAAGAACATTGAATTGGGCTTGACCTCGATTGCTAACGTTTACGACACCACCACGAACGTTGACCAGTATGAGGAACAGATTCGGGCTGCAGTAGGAATGCCCCTTCATCAGATTCAGCCCCTGCAGGTAGGTCTGCTGATGGTCGTGCGCAAGTATCAACAGCTGGCCATTCAGCGTCAATGGTTGTTGAAAAACAATTGGCAGTTCCGCTTCTTTAATGACCAGGACGGGGATGACCAGAGTATCCTCGGCTTCGTTTGGGTTACGGGCAGCGATAACCTGATCGACCTGGAGAATCAGGTTGACGACACCGAGGTCTGGAAGGAACAGATCAGCGAAGACCAGGAAAATAATTAAATTGCTGCATAACTAAAAAAACTCTTAGTGCCACCAATGCAGGTGCTAAGAGCTTTTTCGTTACTTTTTGAAGTGTGGTTGATATTTGTGGTAGAGGAAGACGGCCAACACCAGGGTGAGGACGTCGGCACATGCCTGGGCAGCCAGAACGCCGGTGTAGCCGAAGAAGTGACTCAGGACCACGATAGCGACGGCGAAGATTAGCCCCTGCCGGCTAAACGATAGCCAGAAAGCGGGTGTGGCCTTGCCCATCGACTGGAAGGTCGTAGTGAGGACCATGATGATCCCAGCAATGGTCGTGGATGAGGCGAGCCACCGCAGCATGCCGGTTCCTTCTCGGACAATCTCCGGATCACGCATGAACAACCGGATAATCTGGGGAGCCAGGATCATCATCAGGACGGTTAAAACGATGGCCAATCCGGCAACTACGCTCAGGTCAAACCACAGTGTTTCCTTGAAGCGGCGCTCGTCGCGGGCACCGTAAGTATAGCCAATCAGTGGCTGGGCACCGAAGGCAAAACCAACCATCACCATGACGATGACTGTGTTGACCTTCATGGCAATCCCCATGGCGGCCACGCTGTTGGCGCCGTATGTGATCAGGTAGCGGTTGGTGAGGGCGGTGGCAAAGGTCACCATGATGTTGGTCACCGAAGCCGGAATCCCGATCGCGTAGATCTCCCGCTGGAGCTTGCCGCTGATCCTGGTCTCGTGAATGGAGGTGGTCAGCTTCTTGCTCTTCGTTCGCAGGTAGTAGACCATCAGGACATCGGCAATGACGTTGCTGACCACTGTCGCCAGTGCTGAACCAGCCGCGCCCAGTCCACAGTTGAAGATGAAGATCGGGTTCAAAATAACATTGATCCCGGTCCCGGTAATACTGGCGATCATTGCTTGGGTGGCCAGCCCCTCGGTTCGCAGGATGTTGTTGGGGGACAGGCCGAAGATGATGAAGGTGGCCCCGCCCGCAATTACCAGGTAGTATTCCCGGGCGTATTTCCAGGTAGCGGGGGATGCCCCGAGCATGTGGAGGACCGGCGTCTGGAAGATAAACATCAGGGCCGTGACCACCAGCCCACAGACAATCGAAGCATAGAAGCAGTAGCCGCTGACGTAACGGGCGGTCTTATCACGGCGTTCACCGAAGAGCCGGGAGATCACGGAGCTGCCTCCGAGACCGAAGATATCCCCGATGGCAATCATCAGGGTGAAGATCGGTGCCCCCTGGGAGACCCCAGCGACCAGGTTCGGGTTCCCGGTCTTAGCGACGAAGAACGTATCGACCATGTTGTAGATGATCGTGACGGCCATACTCATGACTACCGGTAGGGCAAGGATGAAGTAGGCACGTTTGATTGAGGTGTTTTCAAATAACTTATCCACACAATTCCTCCTTAGGTGTCAGAAATTTACAAAACAGATTATTTTAGCATGGTCCGCCTTACCGGGACAAGAAATCACCTTCATTTGGAGGTGCGTTTCAGCACAAGGCGGGCGATTATTTGGTATAATGTTAGCCGATGATTTTTTAAGAGAGGACGGTAACGGCGTGAATAATAGTCAAGAGCTTTTAGAAGGAATGAACGACAAACAGGCCGAGGCGGTGGTAACTACTGAAGGGCCACTGCTGGTAATGGCCGGCGCGGGTTCCGGGAAGACCCGGGTACTGACTCACCGGGTCGCCTACCTGATTGAAGAGAAGGGGGTCCTTCCCTGGAACATTTTGGCGATCACCTTCACCAACAAGGCCGCCAAGGAGATGCAGGAGCGGGTCGGCAAGCTGCTCGGCGAGAGTGCTCAGGATGTCTGGGTTTCGACTTTCCACGCCCTGTGTGTACGGATTCTGCGTCGTGACATTGAAAAGATCGGCTTTAACCGGGCCTTCACGATTGCTGACACCAGTGAGCAACGGACGCTGATGAAGCGGATCTGCGGTGAATTGAATATCGATACGAAGAAGTTCGATCCCCGGAGCATCCTCAGTGAGATTTCTAACGCTAAGAACGCCCTGCTGACGCCTGCACAGTACAGCGACAAGGCCAACAGCATGTTTGAAAACATGGTGGCCCGGGCCTACAAGCTCTACCAGCAGGAACTGGAGGCTAACCAGGCCCTCGACTTCGATGACCTGATCATGAAGACGATCGAGTTGTTTGAGCAGGACCAGGAGACCCTGGAGTTCTACCAAAACAAGTTCCACTACATCCATGTCGATGAGTACCAGGATACCAACGATGCCCAGTACCGGTTGGTTAACCTGCTGGCCCAGCGCTACCAGAACCTCTGCGTCGTCGGGGATGCCGATCAGAGTATCTACGGCTGGCGGGGTGCCAACATGAACAACATCCTGAACTTCGAGCACGACTATCCACAGGCAAAGACGGTTATGTTGGAACAAAACTACCGGTCTACACAGAACATTCTGGACGCGGCCAACGAGGTCATCGTCAACAACGTCAACCGGCGGAAGAAAAAGCTCTGGACGGAAAATGGCCAGGGCGAGAAGATCTCTTACTACCGGTCCCAGAGTGAACATGACGAGGCGCAGTTCATTGTTGCCAAGATCAAGGAGGAACAGAAAAAGCACGGTTATCACTACAATGACTTTGCAATCCTCTACCGGACCAACGCTCAATCACGGGTGATCGAGGAAACCTTCCTGAAGAGTAGTTTGCCGTACACCATGGTCGGGGGTCACAAGTTCTACGACCGGAAAGAAATTCGGGATGTGCTGGCCTACCTGACCCTGATCGTTAACCCTCAGGACTCGATGAGCTTCACTCGGGTCGTCAATACGCCTAAGCGGGGGATCGGGATGACCAGTGTCGAACACCTACGGGAGTTTGCCAACGACAATGGCTGGTCCCTCCTTCAGGCCGCGGAAAATGTCGACATCGCCAACCAGATCACTACCCGGACGCGGAATAAGATCGCCGAATTCGGTGAGTTGATGCGGAACCTGACCAAGCAGGCCGAATACCTGAACCTGACGGATCTGACTAACCAGATCCTCAAGCTAAGTGGTTACAACAAGATGCTGGACCAGGATAAGAACCTTGAGGCCCAAGCACGGCGGGAGAACCTGGACGAATTCAAGTCCGTAACCCAAGAATATGATGAGAAACACAAGGACGAAACCGATGATAACCTGCAGAAGATCACCAACTTCCTGGCCGACCTGGCCCTGGTTTCTGACCAGGATGATGTCGACGAGCAGGCGCCAGCGGTAACCCTGATGACCCTCCACGCGGCTAAGGGGCTGGAGTTCCCCGTGGTCTTCCTGGTCGGAATGGAAGAGGGGATCTTCCCACTTTCCCGGGCAGTCCTGGAAGACGACGAGCTAGAAGAAGAACGGCGTTTGGCATACGTGGGAATCACCCGGGCCAAGAAGAAGCTTTACCTGACGAACGCCTTCTCCCGGCTACTGTATGGCCGGATCCAACGCAACCAGCCATCCCGGTTCGTGGAGGAAATCAACCCGGACCTATTGCAGTTTGAAAACAGCAATGAAGGCGATGACCTAACCGAGGGGAAGCTGCCATTTGGCAAGGGCAATGCGGCCACGGCTGGTACTTACCGGTCCCAACAGGCGCAACGTTCACAATGGAATCAGCGTTCTGCCCGGACCACGCATAGCTATCGTGATGCCGGCAAGCGGGTTAAGCCAGTCACTAACACCGGTACTGGCGCCGATAAGGTCGGTTGGAAGACCGGTGACAAGGTTCAACACAAGAAGTGGGGCCAAGGAACAGTGGTCAAGGTCAGCGGTACTGGTAACGACATGGAGCTTGATATTGCCTTCCCACAACAAGGAGTTAAGCGGCTCCTGGCCAGTTTCGCCCCGATTACCAAAGTCGATTAATAGAAGTGAGGCCAGATAATGGATAAACAAGTACCAGTAAGCCAGCTCAGTCTGGCAGCGGCCAAAAAGGAGATTGTCCCCTTAAGAAAACAGCTCACCCAGTGGGGGAAGGAGTACTACGAACAGGACAATCCCAGCGTTGAGGATTATGTCTACGACCGGGCCTATCAACGCCTGGTTGAACTAGAGAGTCAGTTTCCAGAGTTAAAGTCACCCGACTCGCCAACGCAGCGGGTCGGTGGGGCAGTAACCATCCAACTGACTAAGGTCCATCACGACATTCCGATGCTGTCGATGGGGGATGTCTTCTCGGTCGATGAGTTGATGGACTTCAACCGGCGCCAGCAAGAGAATGGTGACGTGACGGTGGAACCCGAGTACAACCTGGAACTTAAGATCGATGGGCTCTCCCTTTCCCTGGTCTACGAGAACGGGAAGCTCGTTCAGGGGTCAACCCGGGGAAACGGAACGATTGGTGAGGACGTGACCGCCAACGTGATGACGATCAAGTCGATTCCTCATCAATTACCAGAACCACTGACCCTGGAGTTCCGTGGTGAGTGTTATATGCCTAAGGCTTCTTTTGTAAAGTTGAATCAGGAACGGGAAGCGGCGGGCTTACCCGTCTTTGCCAACCCGCGGAACGCTGCGGCAGGGAGCCTGCGCCAGCTCGATCCCAAGGTGACGGCCAAGCGGGATCTGGCGACCTTCATGTACTACGTGCCGGAATACCAGAAGCTCGGGGTGACAACCCAGGCGGGCGCCCTCGACCGGATGCGCGACCTTGGCTTCAGCGTCAACCCGAATAACCGGGTAGTTCACAATGAGGCCGAGATTGCGGCCTATATCGACGAGTACACCGCTCAACGGGACCAGCTGTCCTACGGGATTGATGGAATTGTTGAGAAGGTTAACGACCTGGCTACGGAGAACGCACTGGGAAACACGGTGAAGGTGCCGCGCTGGGAGATTGCCTACAAGTTCCCACCTGAGGAGC
>DBOT01000108.1:1577-4514 GCA_002299975.1 Lactobacillaceae bacterium UBA639 | reverse complement strand
AACGGTCGTTCGGGACATCGTCTGGACGGTCGGCCGGACCGGTAACGTGACGCCAACCGCCGTGATGGATCCGGTTCAGCTGGCCGGGACCACGGTCAGCCGGGCTTCACTGCATAATCCGGATTACCTGCGGGAGAAGGATATCCGCCTCGGTGATACGGTCTACCTGCATAAGGCCGGTGATATTATTCCGGAGATCTCCCGGGTCGACCTCAAGAAGCGGCCCGCTGATAGCCAGGAATATGAGATTCCAACTAAGTGTCCTGTTTGTGGCGCCGAGTTGGTTCACTTAGATGATGAGGTTGCCCTGCGCTGTATCAACCCGATGTGCCCGGCCCAGATCAAGGAGGGCCTGGCCCACTTTGCCTCCCGGAACGCTATGAACATCGATGGCCTGGGACCAAAGATCATCCAGCAGCTCTGGGACAAGCATTTAATTCATGATGTGGCCGACTTATATCGGTTAAATTACGACCAATTGTTAACATTAGATAAATTTGGGGACAAATCTGCTAACAACCTATTGACATCAATCGACAATAGTCGTAATAATTCTGTCGAACGCTTATTATTTGGCCTTGGAATCCGTCACGTTGGCGCCAAGGCGGCTCGGCAGATCATGGCGCATTTTGGTACCCTTGACCAGCTGATGGCTGCTACTGCCGATGAGGTGGCAGCGGTTGATGGTATTGGCCCAATCATCGGTGAGAGTGTCCACACCTACTTTGCTAATCCGCAGGTGGTGGCCCTGATCGACGAACTTCGGGATGCCGGGATCAACTTCAGCTATCAGGGACCGACCGTGACGGCGACCGCTGATAGTGAGTGGAATGGCCGTCGGGTAGTTTTGACCGGGAAGCTGGAAGAAATGACCCGGGGTGAGGCCAAACAATGGCTAGAGGCTCACGGCGCCAAGGTAACCGGAAGCGTATCAAAGAAAACAGATATTGTCATTGCAGGAACGGCCGCCGGTAGCAAGCTGACGAAGGCCCAGGATCTCGGCATCACCGTTTGGGACGAGGCCCAGTTCCGTCAAGCAATGCAGGAGGAAGAATAAACGTGAATGCGAAAGTAAAGAAAATCACCACTGCCACCATGATCCTGATGACCAGCTTGGTTTTGGCATCATGTGGCATTGGTGGGCACTCATCCTCGTCAAAGGATTACACCACCACCGGTTCCGGTAGTGGTAATTACCAAGGGGTAATCCAGAATGGTCGTTACAAGACCAGTAAGGCACGGGGAATTAACGTTAGCCAAAACGATAACCAGTATAACCTGAAGAGTTTTGAAAATGGGCTGACCCAGGTTTCAAAGCGGGTCTTCTCACCGAAGAACTATATCTTCCAGGAAGGTCAATACCTGAACACCGACACGATCGAAAGTTGGCTGGGACGGAAGACCAAGGATAACCCAGCTGGCCTGAACCCGGCTGAGGGTAAGAAGAGCGATCCAAATCCGGAATACGTTCAGCAGATCGAAGAGCAGGACTACATGGAAAATAGTGGTAACTCCATGAAGCTGCGGGGGATGACCATTGGGATTGGGATCAACTCCGAATACAACTACAAGAAGAAGACTGATGGTCCAAGCTACACCAAGAAGATCAGTGACGCCGAGGTTAAGCGCCAAGGTGAGATTGCCGCCGAGAAAGTCTTGAAGCGGATTCGGAAGCGGTCCGGTGTCGGTAATGTACCGATCGTGATCGCCCTCTACAAGCAGGCTCCAGATGACAGCCTGGTCGGTGGGAGCTTCTTTGCCTACAGCAAGAACAGCGGTAGTACGATCAGCAGTTGGCACAAGCTGAACTACAAGACCGTGGTTCTGCCAAAGGCCGGTGGAACGACCAGCTCAACGGGAAGTGCCAGTCAAACCGACAGTGACAGTTTCTCTAACTTCAAGAGTCAGATTCAGAGCTTCTTCCCGAACTTGAGTGGGGTTACAGCCCAGGCTCAGTACAATAACGGGCAGCTGGATGGGATGCACATCACCGTGACGACCCAGTTCTACAGCCAGTCTGAGATTACTAGCTTCACCCAATATATTGCGCGGGCCGCTAAGAAGTACCTGCCAAACGGGATTCCAATTGACATCCGGATCCAGTCCGATTCCGAGATGCAGGCGATCGTTTACCGTGATTCCGGTTCAGATACCTTCCGGACACACATCCTGACATCATACTAAAATTGACAAATCAGCTTGACCGGTTTACCCGGTCCGGCTGATTTTTGATTTATCGGGATGCTTTGATAAAAATTAATGTCATTCTGTGCTAAAATTATAAATTGTATGTATACAAAATTACTGGAAAAGAGGTAGAGAGAATGGCCAGTAAAATCACTGAGCAACAAGTAGAACACGTTGCTGAACTTGCTAAGCTTGAATTCCCCAAGGATGAGCTGGGTAAGTTTACCACTCAATTAGGAAGCATTATTGACATGTTTGAAGACCTCACTGCCGTTGATACCGATGGAGTTGAACCAATGACTTCAGCTACCGACCGGGTCAACGTGATGCGTGAAGATAAGGCCGTTAGATCATCAAAGGAAGAAGTCGAGGCACTCTTGAAGAACGCCCCAGACACTGATGGCGGCTACATTAAGGTTCCAGCAATCATTGATGAAAGTGAGGACGGCGAATAATGGATTTCTATCAAACCGATCTGACCCAGTTGCACGATGACCTGGTCAACAAGAAGATCAGCGCCACGGAACTGACCAAGGAAACCTTCGACCACATCAAGGGAAACGAAGACCAGGTCAAGGCCTTCATCAACCTGAACGAGGATGCAGCCATGAAGCGGGCCCAAGAAATTGACGAGGCCGGGATCGTTGGTGACCAACTGGTTTCTGGTGTTCCATTGGCAGTTAAGGATAACATCTTGACGAAGGGCCTGACGACGACGGCCGCTTCCAAGATGCTGGAGCACTTCAACCC
>DBOT01000108.1:0-1507 GCA_002299975.1 Lactobacillaceae bacterium UBA639 | reverse complement strand
CATCAACGTTGGTAAGACCAACCTGGATGAATTCGCCATGGGGTCTTCAACGGAAAACTCCGCCTTCTTCACTTCCCACAACCCATGGGACCTGACCCGGGTACCCGGCGGTTCTTCAGGTGGTTCTGCCGCCGCTGTTGCAGCTGGGGATGTCCTCGGGGCCCTCGGTACTGATACCGGTGGTTCCATCCGGATGCCAGCCTCCTTCAACGGCGTGGTCGGCATGAAGCCAACTTACGGCCGGGTTTCTCGTTGGGGAATCATTGCCTTCGGTTCTAGTTTTGACCAGGTCGGCTGGTTGACCCGGACCGTTAAGGACAATGCTTACCTGACTTCCCTGATTGCTGGTAACGATGAACACGACATGACCTCTTCTCTCAAGGAAGTTCCGGACTGGGCTGCTAACTTAAACGACAGCACCAGCGTTAAGGGCCTGCGGATTGCCGTGCCAAAGGAATACTTCGATGACTTGGACGAAGACGTTCACGATGTTATCAAGGCTGCCCTGGACCACCTTGAATCCCTTGGTGCCATCATTGATGAAGTCAGCCTGCCACACACCAAGTACGGGGTACCGGCATACTACATCCTGGCATCATCCGAAGCATCATCTAACCTGCAACGTTACGATGGGATTCGTTACGGCTTCCGGGCTAAGGATGTTAAGAACCTGGAAGACGTTTACGTTCGTTCTCGTTCTGAAGGCTTTGGTGAAGAAGTTAAGCGCCGGATCATGCTGGGGACCTTCTCCCTGTCTGCTGGTTTCTACGACGCCTACTTCAACAAGGCCGCTAAGGTTCGTCGTCTGATTGCTCAAGACTTTGACGATGTCTTCAAGGACCACGACCTGATTCTCGGTGCCACTGGTGCATCAACGGCCTTCAAGATTGGGGCGGAAATTGACGATCCAAAGAAGATGTACATGAACGATGTCTTGACCGTGCCAGTTAACATGGCTGGTCTGCCATCAATGTCTGTTCCAGCCGGCTTCTCTGCTAAGAACGGCATGCCAGTTGGCCTGCAGATCATCGGTAAGCCATTCGATGAACAGACCATTTACAACGCTGGTTACGTCTTCGAACAGACGACTGACTTCCACAAGAAAGCACCAAAGTTAGGGGGCCAAAACTAAGATGAACTTTCAAACAACAATTGGGCTCGAAGTCCACGTTGAATTAAAGACGAATTCAAAGATCTATAGTCCATCGCCGGTAGAATATGGTGACCAACCAAACGCCAACACCAACGTGATCGACTGGGGGTACCCTGGTGTTTTGCCAACCCTGAACAAGGGTGTTGTCCGTGATGGGATCATGGCCGGCTTGGCCCTGCATGCCCAGATTGCGCACCATATGCACTTCGACCGGAAGAACTACTTCTACCCTGATAACCCAAAGGCCTACCAGATCACCCAGTCTGACACGCCAATCGCGCATGACGGCTGGATCGAAATCGAAGTCGACGGCAAGAAGAAGAAGATCGGGATCGAAGAGATGCACATCGAAGA
>DBOT01000074.1 GCA_002299975.1 Lactobacillaceae bacterium UBA639 | reverse complement strand
AAAATCAGCATTATCATATTAATTTTCTCCTTACTTTACGTATTGTTGCAAAAAGGCCTGGACATGCTGCTGGTAGGCCTTGGGATCATGGTCAAACGAAGCGGCATGCTTGGCCCCCGGAACAACCCAGAGTTTCTTCGGCCCACGACTGGCAGCGTAGTTTTGGTAAACCATCTTAGTCGGAACAAAGGTATCGTTGCCACCGTGAATGAACAGCATCGGCCTGGTATTATTATGTAGCATTTTTACCGAACTGGCCTCCCCCGTGAAGAAACCATTCTGAACCCGATTGATTCCGCTGAGGATGGCAATCAATGGGCAACGCAAAATGGTCGGGATGTGGTACAAGTTTCCAGCCTCATAGTTCAGCTCATCATTCAGACTGGTGTATCCGCAGTCCTCCACAAAGGCCTTTACCTGACTGGGCAGCTTGATTCCGCTGGTCATCATGGTGGTGGCGCCGCCCATACTCGTTCCGGCGATCACGATCTGGCTGTCAGTCCCGTTTTTTTCAATCAGTTTCTTCGCCCATTTGCGAACATCATAACGTTCGGGCCAGCCGTAACCGATGTACTTTCCCTGACTGTGACCATGCGCGCGGGCATCCGGGAGCAGGACGTTATAGCCGAGCTGGTGGTACATTGCTGCGTAAGCCCCCATGTCCTCCTTACGGCCCATGAAGCCATGCAGGATAATCACACTCTTATCGGTCGGGTGCGCCGCCGGAAGATAGTCAGCATCCAGTCGGTAGTGACGGCTGGCCGACTCCATGGCCCAGTGTTGCTTCTTAGCATCGGCGAACCAGGTTTTCTGGCGGTAGAGCGGGTCACTACGGCTGATTCGTGACGTAGATTGGTGAATGAAACTCTTATGGCTCGGGACCATCGCCACCGTGAAGAAGTAGCTTCCTGCCGCCAGCATAGCGACGATGATGACGCTGACGATTCCAATCAGCCAATTTCGTAAACGGTGACGTTTTTTCTTAACAACTGTACTCAATTTAATTAACCCCATGTTGTATTTTTTGGAATAATGCGAATAGTTTAGCACACTTTCTGTTACTTTGTATACCGTTTTCCTGTCAATTGGCGCTGTCAATGGTAAAATAATAATGATATAGTAAGGAAGTGAGCACATGTTTCCAGAAAGACTGCGCGCTTTACGTAAGGGCCAGAAAATTACACTAAAAGAATTGGCTAACCACCTCAACGAACATTTGGGACCGGGAGAAAAACCGAATACTGCCTCACAGATTGGTAACTGGGAACGGGGAATCCGGACCCCTTCCTACATCGAGGCCCGGAAACTAGCCGAATTTTTCAACGTGAGTCTCGACTACTTGACGGGGAAAACGGATCGGAATGATTTCGACCTCGCTAAACTTTTCTTTTCCAATAAGGACCTCCTGTTTAACAACACTGTGTTGTCCAGCGACGACCGTTACGAGATTTTTCAGCTAATTGACGGTTACCTTAAGGGCCGGACCAACCGCCATGATACTGACAAGTTCTATGGCAAGCAGGAGCAACTCGATTTAAAATTAAAGTGAGGAATTGATATGAATCCAAAGAAGCTCAAGAAACTGAAGAAGCGCGTCAAGAAGGCGCAACAGGCTGTTCATCAAGCTCCTTACATCAGTGAACTGATGCACGACCGCGACCTCTTCGACGACTTTCCAGAAATCAAGTACCTGATCAACAACGCCTTGGAAAGTGACCGCCTGTTAAAGAACGGACTCCTGCCGCAACCACTGCCAACACTCTTGTTGCCAGACGACATTCAAGATACCATCTTCAAACAGGTCAATCAGCAGTATCCAAAGGGCGACCCCCGCGGCGACCAGTTGTGGAACAAATATAGTGCGGCCCTACCAAAATTGGATCGGGCCCTGCGTAACTTCCGAGACTACCTTGAGGACACCTACGGAATGTGGTCTTACGTCAACGCCCCCTTTGCCAAGGCCCTAGCTGACTACCTCAACGGCGCACCCGTCCTTGAGATCATGGCTGGCAACGGCTACATCTCTAAGGGCCTACGTAATAACAATGCCAACCAGCAGATCTACACCACCGATAGTCAGGCCTGGGTCAAGGAAAACGAGACGGGCAAGCATCCGGTCACCAAGATTGAAAAGCTTGATGCCGTCAGTGCGATCAAGAAGTACGGGGACCAGGTCGACTATGTCATCATGTCCTGGGCACCAGACAAGGGTGAAACTGATTGGGAAGTTCTTCAACTGCTGCGACAAGACTATCCTGACATTAAGTTCCTGGTCATCGGCGAAAAGGACGGGGCCACCAACTCTAAGAAGTTCTGGCAGGAAGCCCAGCTCAGCCAGGATGAGGACTTACAGAAGGTTAACCAGCAGCTTCATTCATTTGACCTGATCGACGAACAGATCTACCTGGTTAAGTAAATTGGTTTAGTTTCTGTAACAGGGATAAAAGTACAAAAAAGGCTAGGGTCCAAAACAATTTTGTGATCCTAGCCTTTTTAGGCTGGCTTTATTGGTCTATCTCGGTTACACTATTGTGAGTTTGAAATCTTTTAGAAAGGAAATTTCGACGGCCTTCCTGCCTGTCGATCGATAGCAATTATGAAATATCGTCTGCAAGCAATTCTCTTTGTCTTCGTTGCCTTCATGCTCGGCTGTAACGAGTACATGATCGTCGGGGTCCTCCCTGATATCGCTCACGAGTATCACGACTCCCTTTCCCGCCTGGGGCTCCTGGTAACGGTTTTTGCCTTAATCTACGCCATTTTTACCCCGATCATCACCTCAGCAGCTAACCGCTGGCGCCGCCACCACGTTCTCTTATTCCTGATGGTGGTCTTCTTCATCGGTAATACCTGGTCCGCCATGGCAACCAACTACTACTCCCTCCTCCTGTCCCGGATCCTGACCGCGACCGTTGCTGGGGCCATCATCTCCATTGTCCTGGTGATGGCCAGTTTCGTTGCCCCGCGTGAGAAACGGGCCAGTCTCGTCTCCTGGGTCTTCGCCGGGTTCAGTATCGCCTCAGTCGTGGGAATCCCGATCGGGACAGTGATCAGTACCACCTTCTCTTGGCACGACAGCTTCTGGATGATCTCCGGGCTGACTATCCTGGTCTTTGCCGGATTGATCTGGCTGGTCCCTCGCGACACTCCGCAATTCAAGAGTACCCTTAGCAAGCAGTTCAGCCTGCTGAAGGATAGCCGGGTCCTCCTCGGGGTTACCTTCATCGTGGCAGTGTGCGCAGCCGACTATACGATTTACACGTACATTCGGCCCCTGATCACCAACGAGATGGGCTTTGACAACACCTGGCTGAACTGGCTACTGTTCGGGATGGGGATCTTCTTCATCATCGGTAACAAGTTCGGCGGCTTTCTCGCTGACCGGGGCGGCGTCCACCGGCTCGGTAATATCTACATCGCAATGACCATTCTCTACATTGCCTTTGGCCCCCTGTTGAACTTCAAGTGGTTAGCGATCATCGTTGTCGCCCTCCTCTGCATCGCCTTCTCCTGCTACGGGGCATCCACCCAGCTGATGTTCCTCGACATCGCCGAAAAGGACTACCCACAGTCCCTTGACCTGGCCTCATCCCTGAACTCCATCTTCGCCAACATTGGGATTTCCCTGGGTTCCCTCACCGCCTCAACCGCGGTCCAGTTCACCTCACTGAACCACCTTGGTTACGTCGGTGCTGTTTACGGAATCCTGGCAACGGTCCTGGTCATCATCCTCAGTAAGAAGTACACTGGTATGCGTTACTAAATCAAAAAAGGGTTAGCAGCACTAGAACTGCTAACTCTTTTCTTTTAAATATTTCCCGGGAAATCAAAAGGGCGCGACACCATAGTAGTGTCGCGCCTTCTTTGTGTATTGATCCTATCTCAGGTCGGTGACGATGTCCACTTCGTCGCAGACCAGGCACCCCACAATCCGGTGGGTTAACGTGCCCCACATATCGAAAAAGTAATGGCAGCAATTTGGGTCGCTACCAGACCTCTCGACTCATCGCAATTAGTATTATATAACATCCCACCATGGGAAGCAAACGCTATGCCCGTGCTTCCATCACGGCTGCTAAGTGATCTGCTAACCACGGTTGAATCTTAGCCACCAACGAACTTGCTGGCTGATCCTGGTCGGTCTCATTGGCCAACTCGTCAATCCGTAATCCGGACTTGTTGACGTCATCGCTCTCCACTACCATGTAGAGGTTTACCGGGTAAGATGGTTCCTTATCCAGTAACTTTGGATCCAAGCGTTCGGCCTCATCCATTGGGATATTGATCAGGTTACTCTCCAGCCGGAAGCTGACCGGATCACCCTTTCTCATCCGAACGTTGGCCCGGTATTGACCAAGGTAACCCTTATCAAGCTGCTCCTGCATAAACTCAACCGCCGCTGTCAAGGTCTTCTTCTGTTGAGCCTGGGTAGCTGTCTTATCATCATCCATGACCTGAACCTTGTCATCAGTTACCATCTTAAGATAATCATCAACCGTTAACTTCATTTTTCCTTCGCCTTCTTCATCAGCTTCTCAATCCGCGCCTTCGTATAGTCAGAGCGCTGTTTGATTCCATAGTAGATTCCCGCTGCCCCTAGCAGGATCCCGATAATACTTAAAGCCTCAACGAACAAGCTATAGGCGCTCGTCCGGGGAGTCACCATTTGAAAGGCTGCCAAACTAGCTAGTGCAAAGTAAAGGTTCACCAGGATCGTGGCGTATCCACAGAAGCGCATCTTAACCAAGGCCAAAGCGTTGACGATTACCGCCAAGACAATAAATACCAACAGCCGGGGCCACACGCTACTGGACAGTAAGGAATGGCCATGCTGAACAAACATGATGGCGTCGAGCACCAAGGCAACAACCGCCGCAACCGACGTCACCGTAATGACCTTATCAGAATTTTTCATGTAATTACTCGCTTTCTATTGGCCAAATAAAAAATAGGATGGCCACATTTCGTGTCTTGATCCTATTTTACTAAATATCCATGTAAAGCTCAATTATGCCAAGAGGTCCGCAATCTCGTCGGTTGGAATCCCGGTAATGTATTGCTGGGTACCAGCATCGTCGAGGGCCTGCTTGATGGCGTCATGGTCACACTTAACACCCTTGAGCTTCTCAGCCAATTCCGTAACGTCTTTCGGGCCGAAGAAGTCACCGAAGAATTTAATATTCTTGATTACGCCGTCCTTAACATCCAACCGGGCGTCGATCGTCCCCATGTCGAAGTGCTTACGCCGCTTCGTCGTGAATTCAGGGTTTTTACCGTAGACCCAGTCCCAGTTGTTGTAGTACTGTTCATAGATCTTGTCGATTTCCTTTTGATCTTCTGGCGTTACCACGTATTGCTTGTCCTTGATCTCGTCTAAGCTGCTAACGTGGAAGAGGCCCTTGATCAGGTCATCCCGGAAGTTTGGAACGTCAATGTCCTTGTACTCGTCACTCAGGTATGGCCGCAGGTTGGTAACCCGACTCCGAACGGACTTGATCCCCTTAGAAGCAATCTTATCCTTGGCCACGTGCAGAGCGTCAGCAACCACGCTCAGGTCAACGTCCAGCATCAATGTACCGTGTGAGAAGGTCTTACCGTTCCGGGAGTACATAGCGTTACCGGAGAACTTCTTGCCATCAACCAGGATATCGTTCCGGCCACTGACTTCGGCTCCCGTAGCCCCCATCTTGTGTAAGACATCGACAATTGGTTGGGTAAAGGACTTGAAGTCACCGAACTCTTCACTGTCGCTTGGTACTACGAAACTGAAGCAGAGGTTTCCCAGGTCTTGGTAGACCGCGCCACCACCGGACAGCCGCCGGGTGACCCGGATGTTGTGCTTCTTAACGTAATCCTGGTTGATTTCCTCGGCCGTATTCTGGTTCCGACCAACAATGATGCAAGGTTCTTCGTAATAGAACAAAACCAGTGGCTCGTTCCCGAAGTCCTTGTCATTCATCAAATACTGTTCCGTTGCTAAGTTCATCCCGATGTTGTGGGACGTCATTGAAACATAACGCATATTTTTGTCCCTCTTCCTCAAAAGCATGTTTCCAAATTGACAATTAGATTACATTTGTAGTGTAGTCCTCTTAGTAAACGTTTTCAATAAATATCCATTAAAAGCCTGAATAATTATGTTAGGAACAAGCTAAAAACCTTATAATAGGGGTAAATAAGTAAATTGTAAGGAGTTTTGAAGATGACAGACGATTTCCAATACCACAAGATCCTGGTTGCAGTTGACGGTTCTAAGGCAACTAGTCAAGTACTCGATGCCGCAATCGACAGTGCCATTCGTAACGACGCCAGTCTTGATATCCTAAACGTCACTCAAGTTGACCAGATTACTGATGGTTACAGCAACGCCGTTTTGAGCGAAGAGGACACTTATGACGCAGTCCGGACAACCCGGGAACGGATGGACGACCTCAAGAACCGGGCAGTAAAGGCTGGGGTTAAAGACGTCAATATTCACATTCGTTTTGGTAATCCCAAGCGCGTTATTGCCCGTGAATTTCCAAGCGATCACAATAACGATCTGATCGTCATCGGTACCACTGGTCTCTCAGGCTTTGAACGTTTTGTAGTCGGTTCGGTTACCAACTACGTCAACCGGAACGCCCGGTGTGACGTCCTGGTTGTCCAGATCAAAAAGTAAGGGGAGATTAGTTTGGCGAAGAAGATCGTGATGGGGATTGTGGCCCACGTCGATGCCGGCAAGACTACCCTTTCGGAGGCCCTGCTCTATCGGACAGGTGCCCGCCGGAAGCTTGGCCGGGTCGACAACGGTGATGCCTTCCTCGACCCTGATCAACTGGAAAAGAAGCGGGGAATTACCATCTTCTCCCACGAGGCCCAGCTTAAATACAACGACCTGGGGATCACCCTGCTCGACACCCCGGGCCACATTGACTTCGTGGCGCAGACGGAGCAGGTCCTGCAGGTTCTCGACTACGCTATCCTAGTAGTGGACGCTACCAACGGCCTTGAAGGTACTACCCTGACCCTCTGGCGTCTCCTTAATCACTACCACGTTCCAACCTTTATCTTCATTAACAAGACGGACAGTGTTGGTGCGGATCCACAGGCCGTTCTAAAAGACCTGCAGCAAGCCTGTTCACCAGGCTGTGCTATGTTCAGCAACCCGCTTAGTACGGATACCATCGAGGCCATCGCTAGTCAAGACGACGATGCGTTGACTGAGTACCTAGAAAGTGACCAGCTCAAATCCGCCACGATCCAACGGTTGATCCGTGAACGAAAGGTCTTCCCATGCTATGCCGGAGCAGCTCTTAAACTAACGGGAGTTGACGATTTGTTAGCAGGTCTGGCAAAGTGGACCGTGCCTTTTACCCCGCATCAGAAGTTTAGTGCCCGCGTTTTCAAGGTCTCCCACGATAAGAATGACCGGTTGACCTGGCTACGGGTTACCGGGGGCCAGCTCCAGGCCAAAGCCGCTCTGGTAGACGACCAGAAGGCCAATCAAATCCGGGACTACAACGGCGCCAAGTTCACCATCAAGCAGGTTGTTCCCGCTGGTGATGTCTGTGCCGTCACTGGACTAGATACGACTTTTCCTGGTCAGGGCCTGGGTGCAGAAGAAGACCTGCAGCAAGCCACATTTCAGCCGGTCCTGAGCTACGCCGTCGATCCACGGGGTAATGACATTCATGCTTGCCTGGCAGCCCTCCGTCAATTGGAAGATGAAGATCCCCAGTTAGCAGTCACCTGGTCGGAACACCTCCAGGAGATTCACGTCCACCTGATGGGTGAGGTCCAGTTGGAGGTCCTCCAGCAGCTCCTGGCCGAGCGTTTCCAACTCCAACTCGGTTTTGATCAAGGTAACATCCTTTATAAAGAAACCATTACCGCCGCCGTTGAAGGGGTTGGTCACTTCGAACCGCTCCGTCACTACGCTGAGGTTCACCTCCTGATGGAACCTGGTCAACCAGGAAGCGGACTGACCTTTGCCGATCAGTGTCGAACCGATATCCTCAGCCACAACTGGCAACAACAGATCATGACCAGTCTGGGGGCCAAGGAGCACCGCGGGGCCTTGATCGGGGCCCCACTGACCGATGTCAAGATCACCCTGGTCGGCGGTCGTGGTAGTATTGTTCACTCAGTCGGTGGTGACTTTCGTGAGGCCACCTGGCGGGCAGTACGTCAGGGATTGATGGAGCTCCGGGCTCAGGATAAGTGCCAATTGCTGGAACCCTGGTACCAATTCCGCCTGACCGTTTCCCAATCAGAGGTTGGCCGGGCAATCAATGATATCCAACAAATGAATGGGACATTCAAGTTGGGGACCGATACTGAGGTTGCCACTACGATTACGGGTACGGCCCCGGTAGCAACAATGCGTGACTATGCCCAGGAGGTCCGGAATTATACCCACGGCCAGGGACAACTAGAGTGTGTTGTCGCCGGCTACCAGCCGTGTCATAATGCTGAAGAAATCATCAACAACCGGCAGTATGATCCGGTGGCTGACCTGGAAAACACTCCGGATTCAGTCTTCTGTGCCCACGGTGCTGGTTATCCGGTACGGTGGGACCGTTTGCCTGAGATGGCGCACTTCCCATATATGACAAAGTAAATTTTAAATAGAAAAGCCTAGGATTACCATTTCGATAATCCTAGGCTTTTTAAGTTAACTCGTTCTACTTCCGCTGCACACTGAAGAGGTCAGACAAAAGACTAATAATAAATGCCAGGAGGAAAATGCTATCAATAATGTACTCACCCACCGAATGATCGCCCAGATAGCTGTATATGCATAGGCCAATCAGGACCAGATCAATGTAAAAGCTAATGCTGCGGTAAAAATTATTCTTAAACTGGATTGCCATTTTATTCACCTAAATTTTCAAGTGTATGTAGGACCGCCTGCTCGTCATTCGTGCCGATGACGTGGGTAGCAGTTTTGAGGTGCATTCCCCATCGCGTAACTAGTCCCGGCCAGTTCAAACATCTCGAGATCGTTCTCACCATCGCCAAACACAACCAGGTCCTGGGGGCTGATTCCCCACCGGTTCAGTAATAGCTTGAGGCCGTGAGACTTATCCATTCCTGGAATAATCAGGTCAATGGAGCCGTTCCCGCTGGACGTTGCCCGGATAATCCCGGCAAAATGAGTATCAATTTCCCGGGAAATTTTTTCCTGCTGTACTGTTGGGACATTCAAAGCAAACTTGAAGATCACATCATCTTGGATGGCAGAGAAGTCCGCAACCTCCTTGATCCGAGTATAGAATCGGCGTGCCCCGGTCCGGAAACTGACTGGTGCACTGGCCAAAACATAGGCACTGCGGCGACCGCAGACAACGAAATTGACCTCTGGCAGCTTCTCCAGATACTCAATTACCGCCTGGGCATCCGTCATCGCCAGTCGCCCACAGTGAACCTCTTCCCCGCGGTCGATTGTCAGCACCCCATTCTCCGCCACAAAGGCCAGTTGGTCGGCAACCCGTGGAAAAAGGCTACGCAAGAAATAGTATTGGTCCCCGCTAGCCACGATAAACCGGATGTCCTTCTCAACCATCGCCGCATAGGCCTTGGCAAACAACTGTCGATCGTAGTCGCGCTGATTGGTCAAAAAGGTTCCGTCAATGTCAGTTGCTACTGCACGCATGTTATTCTTCCTCCTCAATCTTCAACAGTAAACCGTACAGGGCGCCCAACAGGTTTGCCCCGTTCCCAAAACGGGCCGCCACAATTGTCGGCATTTCAATGTCATCACGAAGACGGCGATCTCCTTCCTGAAGCAGCCGAAACTGGTGACGGACTTCACTGATCAGGATTGGCTGGACACTAATTCCCCCGCCAATCACGATCCGGTCAAGGTCAACTACTGCCTGCACGTTGATCAACAGTACGGCTACGCGTCGACAGAAGGCGGTAAAGATTTCCCAGGCGGGGCCTTCACGTTTATTAATCTCCTCAAATGCCCGCTGGCCATCCTTAAGATCTGGTAGGTTGCAGGCTTGAGCAACTGCCATGATCATCTTAACGGCTGAGGTACTAGCGCCAACCGTAGCCTGGTGCGGATCCGCATGGTCATAGTTATTGACGATTGCGCTGAGCTCCCCCGCCCGGAAATGAGGACCGTGCACTAATTGACCGTTGATAACCAGGCCACCACCGACCGAGGTTCCCAGGGTAATCACAGCACCATTCTGGACGTCGGTGAGGTTACCTAGCCAGAGCTCAGCCAGGGTCGCACAGTTGGCGTCATTACCAACGTAGACTGGTAACCCAGCATATTGACGCAGGTAGGCCGCCAGTGGGAAGTTCCCCATAAAGGCCAAGGCCCCTGTAAACTTAACTGCTCCCGTGGCTGGATTGACAATTCCGGGCACACTCACACAAATTGCAGCGACCCCCGGCTGGCGATCCACAATCTCCGTCAGTAGATGAAGGAAAGCGGTCTGGTCATGAGGTGTCGCCGTGCGCCGTTTAACGATAATATTTCCAGAATGGTCGATTCGGGCACTCTTCACCGCCGTGCCACCGACATCAATACTTAAATACTGTCTGGCCATCGCAACTACCTCCTCACCACATTATGATATCTCCATTATACACTACCGCCGTTTACGCAGCTGCCAGGCCAGTAAACCACAGACCACACCGATAAGGGCAAACAGCACCCAGCCAAGCCCCAACTGGTACAGGGGAATATGACTAGCAATCCCGATCAATGCCTGACTACCTGACAGATTGCGCAGCACTGGCGGAAAGGCATTGACCATATCCAGGACTGCCGGAACAAAGGTAAATAATAAACTCCAGCGGTAGACAACCGCCGCATTATCAAAGAACGGTGAAAATATCCCCAACAGAATCAAGACAATTGCCAACGGATACAGGAGCATCAGGACCGGGGTGGACCAAGTCACGATCTTGTCCAACCCCAGATTAGCGATAACAAACGAGATGAAACAGTTTAGTCGCAGAAAGGTCTTGTAGGAAATCTGGGGAAAACGATCATGAAAATCTTGAGAGAAGGCAATTACCAACCCCATTGCCGTCGTCATGCAGGTAATCGTTGCTAGAGTAAGAAGCAGGGCATTTCCAAAGTTGCCCATGTAGTAGTGGGCCACCTGGTTAAGGGTGGTTCCCCCGTTGGCTGCGACAGCAAAATGGTTCCGACTGGTGGTGCCGAGGTAGATCAGTCCCAGGTACATGATCCCAACTCCGGCAATCCCAATCATTCCGCCTTTAACTGTCGCCAGAGAGGTCTGTTGCCCCCGTTTGAAACCCATCTGTTGGACCGCCGCGATGATGGTTACCCCAAAAATCAACATTGCCAGGGCATCCATCGTATTATAACCCTGTAAGAAACCGCTAGAAAAGGCATGCTGCAGGTAATCACTCGTCGGTTTCGGCGCGTACAGGCTTCCCATCGGCTTGAGAAAAGCCATGAAGAAGATCACAAAAAGCATTACCAAAAAGATCGGATTGAGCACTTTCCCAATAATCTCCGTGATCTTCCCTTCCCGCGTAGCAAAAAAGTACACCAGCAGGAAGAAAAGTCCCGTATAGATCGCCAAGCCCCAGGGCTGCATGGCTGTACTGAGGTAAGGTGCCACCCCAATTGCATATGGCACCGTCGCTGAACGCGGCGTGGCACAGAGCGGCCCAATCGTGGCGTGAACCAGCACCAAGAAGATCAGGGCAAACCACGGGCCCACCGGCAGCGCCAGTTCAAAAAGGCCCCGGGACCTGGTGATACTGATTGCCAGCAGGGCAAAGAGGGGCAAGAATACCCCAGAGACAATGAAACCAATGGCAGCTGGCAGCCAATTATGACCAGCCAGCTGGCCCAGGTGAACCGGGAAAACCAGGTTCCCGGCCCCAAAAATCATTCCAAAGATTAGCGACCCAATTGTTAAGTAGGTCTTACTCGCTTTTTTCAGTGAATTCATTTCAAAACTCCTCTACGTTAATATCAGCAATTGCTAATTATAGCATAGTTTCTCTCCCCACCCGGATAACGCTTATGACCGCTGTTTTTCAGTGAAATGACGTTTTCTTCAGTCAAATATACATAATGACAGATGAAATACTGAAACATTGGTGATTCGGTAACAATGCCATTATCATAATTAATGAATAGATTTAAGGGGAGATTAATTAATGAACGTTTTTATTCTAGAAGACAAATGGATCGAACAGCGCTATCTTGAACAAACCTTGCGTAAAATTCAGACAGAACTGAAGATTTCTAAAATGAATATTCTTCCCTTTACCGATGTTGATTCATTAATGGATGAACTTCCAGAACCAAGCACCGGCAACGTTTACCTACTCGATATTGAGATTGCCGGTAATAAAAAAGCTGGCCTCCAAGTCAGCCAGCAAATTCGGCAACACGATGCCTTCGCGACGATCATTTTTATCACCGTCCATGATGAGTTCCTACCTACCACTTACAAATTCAAGAGCGAGGCATTGGCCTTCATTGCTAAGGACCACGATAATATTGTGGCCAAGCTCAAAGACGACTTTGTATTTATTATCAAGAAACAGCATCAGCAACAGCCTGTCCAGTGGCTAACGCTTAAGACTAGCGCGGGATACTTAAAAGAAGATCTCGGTAATATCTATTACTTCGAACCCAACCCTACTAATTCGCACCAATCGCTTCTCCACACTATCGACAATCAGGTTCTTACCATCAACGTTACCCTGAACGAGCTTGAAAATGAGTTTCCCGTTCTCTTTCGGGCACACCGGCACTACTTAATCAATCCTCTTAAAGTCATTTCCGTTAATCTTAAGCACCACACCCTCCGCTTCAAGGGCAATGATCAGGATTATCCCTTCTCCCGGCTACGGACGAAACATCTCTTTGCCCGGTTGAAGGAACTCGAATCACCACTTAAAATTATTTAGTCACCCCGCCGCTGGTTCCCTGCCAGCTGAAGTACCTAATTTTCGGGTACCCAGCAATTTCACATCGACCGTTCAGCTTTAGTTTTCCACTTCGACTAGGGTAATAAAACTTCATTACTGGGTCAGATTGAACCTCCAGTAGACCGTGTTGACGATTATCAGTATAATAAACTCGTTTTAAAGAGCGATAGTTCTTATCAATACGGACCCTTTTAGATATCACTAAGGTTCCCTGAATTCCAGCGGTAGTTTTCTTACGGCGATCACCAATCAAGTAAAGCGTTTTAACAGGATGGTGATGTGCATCATAAAATATCACTTTCTGTGGTGCCTCATTTAAGAAAGTCGTATAAGATAGTACTTGATTATGCTGAACGATAAGTCCAAGCAAGCCAATTGCTAATACTGCAGCAATGGTTAGGATCACGCCGACCATCCGTTTCGATAGTGTTCGATGATGTTGAACTTTCCACTGCTTTTGCGCGGGTAACCGCTGCCCACAGTTACTACAGCGGTTACTCCCAATTACGTTTAACTTACCGCAATTAGGGCAGGTAATGCTTAGCTCATTGTCTTTCATTGTGACTTCTCCCTATTTAATGTATGGGGCAGATTGTAAAATTTAAGTTGAACATTTAAGTGGACAGAAAAACCCATCAAGGTCTTTAATGGTGTTACCGTACAATCCATTAGAAAGAAGGACCTTGATGAGCACCACTATTTTATCATTCCAGAACCGTGTTGTCATTGAAACGCTTCATAGTGAAGGACGTTCCTTGCGATACA
>DBOT01000150.1:246-2951 GCA_002299975.1 Lactobacillaceae bacterium UBA639 | reverse complement strand
ATCATGATTGGTAACATCGTCAGTATCATTCTATTGCTGATCCTGTTCACCGGGATCTTCGGCCTGGCTAAGGTCAACTGGGTCCTGTTTGCGATCCTGTTCGTGATCATCTTCATCTGTTTCGATATCTTCTACTCATTCTCCGATGTCTCTTATTGGGGCATGGTTCCAGCACTGAGTGAAGACTCCGAGGAACGTGGGGTTTACACCTCATTGGGAGCCTTTGCCGGAACGATTGGTTGGAACGGGCTGACCATTATCGTGGTTCCAGTCGTAACGTTCTTTACCTACCTGGCAACGGGCCAGCACAAGGAAGGCCCAATTGGCTGGTTCGCCTTCGCAGCGATTGTTTCGTTGGTGGCCCTTCTGAGTGCCCTGGCGGTTTGCTTCGGAACTAAGGAAAAGCACAACATCATCCGGAACTCCGCCCAAGACAAGACGACCATCCGGGAAGTCTTTTCTGCCATTTTCCACAATGACCAGATCCTCTGGCCAAGTCTGGCATACCTCCTATACTCATGTGCGTATGTCATCACTAATGGTGTTCTCTTCTACCTGTACAAATTCGTTATCGGCAAGCCTGGTGAATTCTGGATCGTTGGGGTTATCGCCACGATCATCGGTTTCTGCACCAGCCCACTCTTCCCGATTTTGAACAAGTATATCCCGCGGAAGTGGCTGTTCACGGCGGGCCAAGTTTCAATGTCACTCGCCTACATTATCTTTATCTTCTTCCGGTCCAACGTCTTCATGATGGACCTCGGGCTGGTACTCTTTAACATCAACTTCGCCCAGTTGGTAACGGTTCTGACTTTGACCGATGCCATTGAATACGGTCAATTGAAGAACGGGCAGCGGAACGAAGCCGTTGTTCTGGCGGTCCGGCCAATGATCGATAAGCTGACCGGTGCGATCTCCAACGGACTGGTTGGTTACATTGCCATCGCTGCTGGAATGACTGGTACAGCCACGGCTGCTGATATGACAGCCCACGACATTCGGACCTTCGATAGCATGGCCTTCTACATTCCACTGGCATTTGCGATCTTGGCAATCGTTGTCTTCTTAACAAAGGTTACCCTGAGTGAAAAGAAGCACGCCGAGGTTGTCGAAGAACTGAAGGACAAGCTGGCTGCCGGTGATGATGGCGCCGCTTCGCCCGCTAGTGCTGACAATGCAGGATCTACCGATGCAGCTACTACCAAGACCACGACGATCTATGCACCGGTTGGTGGTAAACTGGTACCGATGAAGGACGTCGTTGACCAAGACGGCGAGGCCTTTCCTGGGAAGGGCTTCGCTATCCAGCCGACGAGCAATCACATCTATGCACCATTTGATGGCCAGATCCGCTTCACCTTTGGGACCCGGCACGCCTTCGGAATTGTCTCCGATGACGGTCTCGAACTGTTGGTTCACATTGGGGTCGGTACCGTCAACATGCGTGGTGAAGGTTTCGTCAGTCACTACAACGACGGTCAGGTTGTCAAGAAGGGAGAACTGCTCTTCGACTTCGACCGGCAACTGATTCAGAATTCTGGTTACCAGGATACCGTGGTCAACTTCTTCACCCAACCACACCGGGTCGAAGACGTTACGCCAATCGACTACGGCAGTGATATTAAGCATGGCGATCAGGTAACAACGGTTAAATTTAAGTAAGGAAGGCAATTGTTATGGGTAAAAAGAAACTTCCCCGTTTTCTCTACGGCGGTGATTACAATCCGGAACAGTGGCCGGCCGACACGTGGGCTCAGGATATCCAGATTTTCAAACAGGCGGACATCAATTCGGCCACGATCAACGTGTTCTCCTGGGCCCTTCTTGAACCGCAGGAGGGCCAATACGACTTCACGAAGCTCGACCGGATCGTGGACGAATTATCTGCGGCGGGTTTTGACATCGTGATGGCAACCTCCACAGCGGCCATGCCAGCCTGGATGTTCAAGAAGTATCCGGCGGTGGCCCGGGTGGACTACCAGGGACGCCGGCACGTCTTCGGTCAGCGGCACAACTTCTGCCCAACTAGTCCGGACTACCAGCGGCTCGCCAGTGGGCTCGTCACCCAGCTGGCCAAGCGCTACGGTGATAATCCACACATCGTGGCCTGGCACGTCAATAACGAATACGGCGGTAACTGTTACTGCGATAACTGCGCCGCGGCCTTTCGTGAATGGCTGAAGCAACGTTACCAGACCCTCGACAACCTGAACCGGGCCTGGAACATGAATGTCTGGAGTCACACCATCTATGACTGGGACGAGATCGTTGTGCCGAACGAACTCGGTGACGCCTGGGGCCCCGAGGGAACCGAGACGATTGTAGCGGGCCTTTCAATTGACTACCTGCGTTTCCAGTCCGATGCTATGCTTAACCTGTTTAAGATGGAAAAGCACATCATCGAACAGTACGCCCCGGACATTCCGGTAACGACCAACTTCCACAGCCTACCGAATAAGATGGTGGACTACCAGAAGTGGGCCCGCGAGCAGGACATTATTTCCTACGACAGCTACCCGGCCTATAATATGCCAACCTACCAACCGGCCTTTCTCTACGACCTGATGCGGACTCTGAAACACCAGCCATTTATGCTGATGGAATCAACCCCGGCCCAGGTTAACTGGCAACCGTATAGTCCTCTCAAGCGGCCCGGCCAGATGCGGGCTACTGAATTGCAGGCGGTGGCGCACGGGGCGGATACC
>DBOT01000150.1:0-194 GCA_002299975.1 Lactobacillaceae bacterium UBA639 | reverse complement strand
TTCCAGCTGAAGCAGGCCCTCGGTGGCTCAGAGAAATTCCACAGCGCCGTGATCGCCCACTCCGGTCGGACGGACACCCGGGCCTTCAAGGAAGTTGCCCGGCTAGGACACGACCTCAAACGGGTTGGATCCGTGGTTAAGGGCGCCGGGGTTCACGCCAAGGTCGGTATCGTCTTTGATTGGAGCAACTTCTG